>NZ_JAJUJR010000387.1 GCF_029265225.1 Sedimentibacter sp. | reverse complement strand
ACTTGGTTCCGTAAAAGGTTCAAAGAGGCTTGTGGGTATCATATCACACGTGCAGCTTCTCAAGGAAACAATAGAATCTTCGATTACAGTTCAAAAAGACAGAAACGGCTCCACTTTAGTAATTAATAGTTAAGAGTGAAGAGTTAAGAATTAAATGTTAAAGACGTGTCAAAATGACATGTCTTTATTTTAAGAACTCCAACTCCTGTCATCCTGAGCGTTAGCGAAGGCTCTCATCTCATAATGTTGAAAACATGAGATTCTTCGGGCTACGCCCTCAGAATGACAAAGGTCAAAAGTTACCTTGCAAAAAAACAAGACGTGTCAAAATCGACACGTCTTGTTTTTTAGTTCTTAATTCTTAACTCTTAATTCTTACTTGCTTTTTTCCGGTTCTGGATATGTTTCTCCGAATGTGTCAACTGTAACCTGTTTAAGTTTAACTTCCTGAACAGGTCTGTCCATGCGGTCAGTCTTTGTTGCTGCAATTTTGTTTACAACATCCATTCCTTCGATTACTTGTCCAAATGCAGCGTATTGTCCGTCAAGGTGAGGAGATTTCTTGTGCATTATGAAAAATTGTGAGCCTGCTGAATTTGGGTTCATGGCTCTTGCCATTGAAAGCACTCCTGCGTCGTGCTTAAGGTCGTTTTTAAAGCCATTGCCTGTAAATTCACCCTTTATTGTATATCCAGGGCCTCCCATTCCGTTTCCGTTAGGGCATCCTCCCTGAATCATGAATCCTTCTATAACTCTGTGAAAAATTTTTCCGTCATAAAAATTCTTATTAATCAATGAAATAAAATTGTTAACAGTGACTGGAGCTATTTCAGGATATAATTCAGCTTTTATCACATCGCCGTTTTCAAATTCAAATGTAACTACTGGTAATTTCATATTTCCTCCATAATTGATATTATTTATTATACTTTACACTAACATCAAAAAAAATTCAATAAAAAATGGATTCTTAAGGAATATTTTTAAGTTTGCAGGGTTGTAACAACTATTGCCAATTAGAATATATTGAAGTAAAGCAACAGTAAAATATGAGGAGGTAATATAAGCATGAAGTGCTCAAACAATAATAACAATAATTCCGTTGCAGGTATTGGCGGTGTTGCAGATAGATGCTGTACAGGTCAGTCAGGCTGTGATTGGGATGGTACATTGAGAAATGTGGTAACTGAACCAATATATGTACAAAAAGTATACGATGCTGTGTTGTTTAATCTGCAAGGATTAAAAACAGCTCCGGATACAGTTTTCGAACCAAACCTGGGATGCGGAACAAATATCATCAGAATCGCAGACATCAGATGCAGAAAATTTTTCAACCCTGACAACATCAATGATGACTGTAATTTGAAAATCAATCCAAACACTCAATTGTCAGGCGGACAGTTTGTTAAGAAAGAAGACGGCTGCGACTACAAGGTAATAGGACCAGACGGAACATTAAGCCAAAAATTAGTATTCGCAGACACTCAGTTCTGTGATGAAGAAGAACTGGGAACTCCGGTATTCGGAACTCAGAACATTGAAATAACAGGCTGTGTCGAAGTAGAAATTGATTTAGTGGTTTCTCCTTGCAATTCAAACAACGAAAGCATAATAACACTTACAGCAGTTGTTGAAATAGCACCAAAATGTAATCCATTAGTATTGACCAACTTCTTTGAAATTTGCGTTCCTTCAGTACAAGACACGGCATTCCTGCCAAGATTTACTGAATTCTGCAACCTGTCCTGCATAGTAAGACTTGCAACTAACAGCATTCAAAGAGACTTTACTTTAGACCCAAGAACTGGCGAATTGTCAATCAACCTGATTATTTCTCTTTGCGTTTCCTGCGAAAAGAAAATAGTTGTACCGGTTCAGCTTTGCGTTCTTTCAACAGGATTCGTACAGCTGGCACCAGAACAGGCTTCTATTTGCCCGACATTCCCAAGATTGTTCCCACGTCAAATTGATGAAAACTCAGTAGGCGGTGCCGGCGGTGGCGGCTGCAGACCAAGATCAACTTCACTTGATGATTAATAAATGAAAAACCTGCTTCGGTAGGTTCAGACTATTTACAGACTTATTTTTCATAAGTTGTAGGGGCGGATCTTGTATCCGCCCGCATTATTGATTCAATAATTATGTTATTTTCGGGAGGACACGAGGTCCTCCCCTACATTATTGAAACAACTTTGTCATCAGCTTGAACCTGCTTTTGCAGGTTTTTATTTTTTATTTTCTCTCATTTTGTCTTTTTCTATGTCGCTCAGTCCTTTTTCAATAAGTCTCATATCAACGGATTTTTCTATTATGGTTTTAATCAACACCACAACTGGAACTCCCATAATCATTCCCGGTATT
>NZ_JAJUJR010000194.1 GCF_029265225.1 Sedimentibacter sp. | reverse complement strand
CACCACCAAATGTCAAAGCACACATAATCAATGAGATAGTCCACATCATACTTTGCATACCGCCGCCTGACAACAGTTCATCAACCATTGCATGGCCTGATTCAGCAACTGTACCATTTTGAATAACGTCTAATATAGAACCCAAATCTCCGCCTTGGAATAGCATGCTAACTGCTCCAAGGACAACACCCATAAGTAAACCAGGTATAGCCGGAACTTTTAATGCAACAGCTCCTATTGTAATTACAGGAACTAACAGGAATAACGGATTAATAATATATATGCTTTGTATTGCATCCAATATACCTTTAATTTCAGCAGCATCAAGTTCTGCTCCTCTGTATTGTAATCCCAATATTACAAATAATATTGCTGTTATACCGTAAGAAAGGCCTGTTGTATAAATCATGTGCCTGATGTGGTCAAACAATGTTGAACCTGCCATTGCTGGAGCCAAGTTTGTTGTATCTGACAAAGGAGACATTTTGTCGCCAAAATATGCACCGGATACTATACATCCAGCTGCCAATGGTACGGAAACACCTAATCCAGTTGCAATACCAATAAGTGCAACACCAACTGTTCCTGCAGTTGTCCAGGAACTTCCTGTTGCTATTGAAACTATACTGCACAAAAATAATGCTGTAACCAAGAAAAATGCAGGTGATAATATTTGCAAACCGTAATAAATTAATGTAGGTACAATTCCGCCTGCAATCCATGATCCTATCAGCATACCTATTATTGCAAGTATTATAATTGCCTGCATAACGCTGCCTATTGAGTCAATAATACCTTTTTCGATTTCATCCCACTTATAACCTAATGAATAAACTGCAATTAATGACCCCACAGCTGCACCTATTAAAATAGGAATATGTGGATCTGTTTCAAATATTATTATTGCTGCTGATAAACATGCAACAATAACAATTACCGGTATGATGGAAATTCCTAAGGTTGCTTCTTTCTTTTGTTTTGGAACTTTACTCATAATTTTCCTCCATTTAATTTGATGTACACAGCGAATATTATTACTCTTAAAAGGTTTATTGCATTAACCCAAATCAACTTACTACACCCAATAATAACGTTATCCTCATTAAGAACTAATATATTCTTGTGTAACTGATTACTCAAAACGTAAATTTTTCATCGCCCAAATGAAAATGAATACGTTTTACACGCTATAATTTTAGCACAAATATGTTTTTTTGTAAATAGTAAATTGTTGACAAATTCATATTTAATCATGTTCTTTATATTTTTTCATTTTAATTTTATGCAGTAATTTTAAAAATAGAATTAAAAAATCAGAATTTTTCAATTCTGATTTTTTAATTGTTAAAATATATTGTTTTTATACTGAATATATAGTCCTCTTATTTCAGTCATCTTTTCATTCATCTGCTTTTGAAGCTCTGATGCAGTGTCAAAGTCACCTTCTGCAAGAGCATTCTTTATTTTTGTAAATATGCATTTTTTAGTCATGCTGTCCTTCATGAGCTTTGTCTTAAGGTACACTATTCTTTCCCAGTTTACTACGTCGAGGTCTGTAGCGTGGTTTTGTTCGTCATGAAGCTTTACAAATGTTTTTAAAAGCATTATGTTATCGTGGATTATTCTGCCCTTAAGCTCGTTTTTCCATTTCTGTACAGTAGATTCCTTAAATGAATTTATCAGTTCAACACTGAAAACATCACCCTTTTTCAAAACCTGCTGTTTTAATTCGTTGGATTCGAATGCGCTTAAATTTTCCCATACTGTTGCAGGAGCCTTGCCGTAAAGTTTGTTTCTTTCTTCTTCGGTAAAACGTTCAAACACATCCTCTTCGCTTCTGTATTCTCTGAATTTTTCCAGATAGAAACCTTCTTCGCCGTATTTCTTGGATATTTCCTTTTCAAGCTCATCCATTGTACGTCCGGCATCTGTCACTTTTTCGATTCCATCAAGCATTGCCTGATATGATGCAGCCAGCACAAGATAAGTGTTTGAATAAGGATTTGGAGATCTCAGCTCAAATCTTGTAGCAAGAGGGCTGTTAGCATCTCTAATTACTCCCACAAGAACCGAACGGTTTCTTGAAGGTGATTCCTTGCTTCCTCCAAGAGATGTTACTGTGCATATAGGAGCTTCAAAACCAGGTTTTAAACGATTGAACGCATCATTTGTAGCAGTGACAATAGGATTTATAACCTCATAGTTTTTAAGTATACCCATCAGGGCTCCATAGCCTATTTCACTCAAATATTGTTTTTTCATGTCCATTGGAGCAAACAAGTTGATTCTTTTTCCGTTCTTAAGCTTTACGGCAGCTCCAAGATGAACATGCTCGCCGTTTCCTGCAACGCCTTCAATTGGTTTTGCCTTAAACAATACTTCAAGTCCATGGTGTCTGAACTGGTCTTCTATTAACTCTCTGATAAAAATTTCATTGTCAGCTGTCTGAAGAGTGGTTGAAAATCTCCAGTCTATTTCAAGCTGCTCCATAACATGAGTGATTCTTCCCTTAGCATCAATTCTGTTGGCAATTCCTCCAACTTCCTTATGAGCCATTTCAGGTTTAAGGTCATAGCATTCCAGCTGATCCATTATTTTTTCAAGAACTGTTCTGACAGTTCCCATTGTTCTTTTCCAGTATTGTTCCTTTAATACCTGTGAAGTGTGAAGTTCTTCAAAATCTGCACTTTGTTCAGGTGTTTTAACCCACATTTCAAGTTCAGTGGCGCTTGTTAAAACCACTTCCTCAACATCCTCGTGAGTAAAGTTGTAATTTTTTGTCAGTTCCGGATGCTTTTTGAATATTTCCATCAATTCATTCTGAAAATTAAGTCCTGCTCTTTTAAGGATGGATCTTGAGCAAACCTGCTTGCCGCTGTGTATTATAAAAGAAGGAATCTTTAATGTTCCAACCGGCAGCCCGTTTTCGTCGTTGTAATACTCATAATTGTAATCAACGAACCATATGCAGTCAACGTCCGGCAATATGTCGACCTTGGCATCATTCAAATCTGCAATTCCCTGAAGTTCAACGCTTGACCCGTCTGTTTGTATGCCGTACTTCAGCATATCTTCCATATCTTTAACAAATAATTTAACCGGTATTTTTTCGTCTGTACCGTTTCCTCCGATATCAACGCCCATGAAAGATACAAACTGAATTTCCGGATGTTCTTCAAGAATTCTTGTTATATCTTGTATGCCGTGATGTTCAGGCTTTATGGTATATATCATTTTTCCCATGTCTTCCTCCTATAATTCTTATAGTGTGTATTCTAGCATATCGAAATATTCAATGCAAGAAAAAAAAGTACGCTTTTTTCATAATATTTCGCAAAAAGGCGAAATATTTAAAGCGACTTTTTATAAATGTTCGTATATTATTGCTGACTGCATATTCCTATTAGCTCAGAAGGTTCCATAACAAGATATTCCGGATTATTTTTTTTGAGACTTTCAACTGTGTTGTATCCCCATCCCACTGAAGCAATGTCAATTCCGGCATTTTTTGCAGCGTTGATGTCTCTTATTTCATCACCCACATAAAGCACTTCATCGTTGCGGAGTTTTTCCTTCTTCATTATTCTTCTCATCTTTGATTCTTTTCCAAACATTGAAGCGCTTGCTATAAAATCAAAAATAAATGCATTATTTTTTTCCAAAAACATTTCAACATTTGTTTTTGAATTAGTTGTAATAATAGCAGCCTTAATTCCCATTTTTTTAAGTTCTGCGATAGTGCTCAAAATATCGGGCTTGCAAGGTTTGATATTCTTCATGTCCTGCTTTAAAAGATTCTTTCCCCTTTTGAGCATAAACGGAAGGTATCTTTTTTTTAGCTCAACGTATGCCATCAATTCCTTCGCACTCATTTTTTTAATATGACCAAGCTCATCTATGGTAATATTTCTTAAATTATATTTTTCAGCTAACTTTTGATATATTACAAAATTAACCTCTTCAGTGTCTGCAAGAGTTCCATCAAAGTCAAAAAATACATATTTATATCTCACTATTTACCATCCTTATCTTAATATCCCTCAACTAAATGAACGCAATTAAACTATATTATATTTTCCTTTTTCAGTCAATTTAAAATTTCGAAAAAAACTCCCGTTAAGGAGTTTTCTACAAAGATTTCTTTATTTTGCTGAAGCCGTTGTTTATAAATCTCATATATTCTTCTTCTTCGATAAGCTGAGGATATATGGTTTCTGATTTATTGTCTTTTAAAAATTCCAGTATTTTATCCTTGGACTTTTTAATGTTGACCCAATTGGTTTCTTTCAAATTGATTTTTATGTCGAATGCATTTATATCTTTAACATAATTCTCGAAAAAGTTGTTTATTGCCTTATAGTCATAATATCTGAGTGTGCTTTTAACTGCAGCTCTTAGTTCTTCATCGCTTAATTCCAGATTATTGTGTATTGTAAGTTTGCTTGCATTGAACTTGTAGTATTCGTCAAACCACAAATGGCAATAGTATCCCAAAACAAATGATTTCTGTGTTATGTCTAACTTTTTGAAGTTAAATTGTTCATAAAATTCCCTCACATCAATGTTTCCATCTTCATCAAGGGTGTGAAACTCTTCAAAATCATCTACATCAATAGTTTCCGGGGATACAATACCCATGATAAAACTCGGTATGTCTATTTCATCCTCAGAATTTTCTATAAATATTTTACCAAAGTGCATGTTAGTACTTATGGGCGGCATTTGTTTACTATACTCCTTTTTAAGTTGTTCTTGTTAATTATAGCAAATTTATAACAATTTGTACAGTACTATTTAGTCAAAACTATTTGCGGAGGATCAGTTGACTCGCCGGTTCTAGGATTGACAAATGCCAGCCAGTATCCATGT
>NZ_JAJUJR010000091.1 GCF_029265225.1 Sedimentibacter sp. | reverse complement strand
TAACAAATGTTTTTCCGGCTATTCTCATTGTTGCCTCTGTTATAACATCTTATATCAATTATGTGGTTGCCAGCAAATTTGCTAGGCGTTTTTCCATAAACATCAGACAGCATGAAGGACTGAGCTACTTTTCATTTCCAAGAACATTTATGGCTGCAATGGCCGCACTTCTTGTTTTGTCATTTGTGCTTAATTTATTCAACATAAATGTAAACTTAATACAAGTGAATTTGTTTATGATTGTTTTTGCGGCAATGTTTTTCCAGGGGTTTGCAGTCTTGAAATTTTTCCTTGTGAGATCAAGCATAAACAAAACATTAAGAACCATAATACTGGCAATGGTGCTTTTTTTGAGCGCAGGTTTTGCTCAGATGCTGGCGGTTATCGGGCTTGTGGATTTGGCAATAGATTTGAGAAAGATAAAATAAGCTTTGTATGGAGGTAATGCATGGATAATAAAATGACTCCAAAGTTTTTGAAGGATGACAGCGTAATTTATTTTATAGTGATAATCTGCCTGATAGCAGTCTTCCTCATAGAACGCATGTATGTCTATGTGGGATTTGCAGCATTTATTTTACTTGGAGTTGCTGCTTTCACATTAAGAAAACAAGTTGTCAGAGAAAAAGAACTTAAAAATTACATTATAGAATATACAAAAAACATAGAAAATTTATCCGTGAATTCTTTTTATTATTCTCCTTTGCCAATATGCATTATAGGACCTGCAGGAAAGATTTTCTGGTTCAACAGCAAGTTCAAGGAACTTATTGGAGCGCTTGCTGACAGCATAGAAAATATTGAAGAGTATGACAGTGATTTCCCCTTGAAGTCTATGGAAGGCAACAAGGAAGGTACAATGAACAACATAGAAATAGATAAATCCGGAAGAAGCTTCAATGTCATGTATTATCAGCTTGAAGAAGGACGTTTCGGTCAGGATTTGTCATATGTATGCTACTGGAACGAAAACACGGCATATACCAGCCTTAAGTCAAGGTACAACGATGAAAGGCCCATAGCCATATTAATACAAATAGATAATTATGACGAAATATCGGAGAAACTTGACAAGGGCGAAAAATCTGCCATGACAGCGGAAGTTGAAAAGATACTCAACAAGTATGCATCGGAAATGAACGGTTTTGTCCTGAAATACGACACATCAAAATTTCTCATGATGATTGATAATAAATATCTGGATTCACTTGAAGCAAAGAAGTTTTCAATGCTTGACGATGTAAAAAATCTTAAGGGTAGCGGAGACTTCAACTTCACCTTAAGCATAGGAGCAGGAGCTCTTGCAAAAAATCTTACGCAGCTCATAGATTATGCCAAGGGGGCGCTTGATGTGGCTCTTGGAAGGGGCGGAGACCAGGCGGTTGTCAAAAGAATAAATTCTGTTAAATTCTACGGCGGAACAAGCAAGGCAGTGGAAAAGAGAACAAAGGTAAAGGCAAGAATCATTTCCTACGCATTGAGGCAGATAATTGACCAAAGCTCCAATGTGCTCATTATGGGCCACAGGGTTGGAGACATGGACAGTCTCGGTGCTTCCATAGGACTTTACGCCATAGCAAGAAGCAGGGGCAAAAAGGCTAACATAGTATTGAACAATGTCAACTATGCTCTTAAAAACATGCATGAAAGAATGAAGCATGAGGAAAGCCACTACAAGGACGCTCTCATAACTACTGAAGCTGCCATGAACATGATTGACTCAAACACTCTTGTTGTGATTCTTGACACTCACAGGAGAAGCTATACAGAAGCTCCGGAGCTGCTCGGCAAAATTGATAAGATTGTTCTCATAGACCATCACAGAAGAAGCGAAGAATATATTGAAAACACACTGCTTGATTATATCGAGCCCTATGCTTCTTCAACATGTGAGCTTGTTTCTGAAATAGTTCAGTACATGGATGACCACATCAAACTCACGAAGTTTGAAGCCGATGCGCTTCTTGCAGGAATTGTGGTGGACACAAACTCCTTCACATTCAAGACAGGAGTAAGAACATTTGAAGCAGCGTCATTCCTGAGAAGAAACGGTGCAGACACTGCTGATGTGAAGCAGCTTTTCAATGAAAGCCTTGATTCCATGAAGAAAAAGACTGAAATAATCGAAAGGTCGGAAATACTGTTCGGTGACGTTGCAGTATCATATATAGACGAAGTGTCGGAAGATTCAAATGTAATTGCTGCCCAAAGCGCAGATGAACTTCTGACCATAAAGGATGTTAAATTGAGCTTCGTGCTTGTGAGAAACAAGGATTACATCAACATAAGCGGACGTTCCCAGGGTAATGTGAACGTGCAGGTAATTATGGAATCTCTTGGAGGCGGAGGCCATCTGAATATGGCCGGAGCACAGATACAGACACAGGACATGGAAGAAGCCAAAACAAAGCTCTACGAAGCTATTACCAATTATAAGAAGGAGAGTAAAAACAAATGAAAGTAATATTGTTGGAAGATGTTAAGAATGTAGGAAAAAAAGGATCAATTATAAATGCAAAAGACGGATATGCAAGAAACTTCCTGTTTCCTAAAAATTTAGCCATAGAAGCAACAGATGTAAATTTAAAAAACCTTGAAAATGCCAAGAAGCAAAAAGAAGCAAAAGAAAAAGAAGCTTTTGAAGAAGCAAAACGTCTTGAAGAAAAGCTCATGCAGATAACAATTGTAATAAAAACCAAGACAGGCGAAAACGGAAAACTTTTCGGTTCCATAACAACAAAGGAGCTTGCTGAAATTCTTGAAAAGGAACATGGATTTGAGTTTGACAAGAAAAAACTCGAACTTGACGATGCCATTAAATCTGTAGGTGAATATTTTGTAAAAGTAAGACTGCACCCTATGGTTAATGCTAAGGTAAAGGTAATTGTTACAGAAAAATAAGAGGGTTGACATGTCAGATTTGATGAATTTAGGAAAAATACCGCCTCACAATTCGGAAGCAGAACAGACTGTGCTTGGTGCTGCGCTTATAGATCACATTGCCGTTGAGAAAACAGTAAACCTGTTAAACAATGAAGATTTTTATTTTGAAGCAAACAGGGAAATTTTTGACAGCATCAAACATGTCCATATGCAGAACATTCCTGTTGATGCGCTCACTGTTACGGAGGAATTGAAAAAAAGAGGAAAAATTGAATATGTGGGCGGCTTTGAGTACCTGGCGAGGCTTACTGAAAACATAATAACTTCAAAAAACGTGGAAGCTTACTGCAACATAATAAGGGAAAAATCCACGTTAAGAAAGCTTATAAGTGCTTCCAGCGAAATCATCGAAAAGGGATACAAGGAAAGTGACGATGTACAAAAAATCATCGAGCTTGCAGAGTCAAGGATTTTCTCCATATCCCAAAACCGAAGCGTCAATTCTTTTGCCCAGATAAAAGATGTTCTCATGAATGTCTTCAACCAGCTTGAAGAAAGAGCCATGAACAAGGGAAGCCTCACAGGAATCACAACAGGCTACGACGATCTGGACAGAATGACATCGGGTCTTCAAAGATCAGATTTGATTTTGCTTGCAGCAAGACCTTCCATGGGAAAAACAGCCCTGGCACTTAACATTGCCATGAATGCCGTAAAATCCGGCGCATCTGTAGCCTTGTTCAGCCTTGAAATGTCAAAGGAACAATATGTACAGAGAATCATAAGCATGGAATCAATGGTTGAGAGCACCAAACTTAGGACAGGCAATCTTGACGATGATGACTGGAGCAGGCTGATTTCTGTCATGAGCACCATTTCAAACTACAATGTGTTCATAGACGACACGGCTTCTGTTTCTTTGTTTGAAGTAATGTCAAAGTGCAGAAGGCTTAAAATAGAGCAGGGACTTGACATGATAATAGTGGACTACCTTCAGCTTATGACTGACGGAGGAAAAGGCGGAGACAACAGGCAGCAGGAAATTTCAAATATTTCAAGAGGACTGAAGGCAATGGCAAGGGAACTTGATTGCCCGGTAATTGCATTGTCGCAGCTTTCCCGTGCACCTGAACTCAGAAACGACCACAGACCAATAATGTCCGACTTGAGAGAGTCAGGAGCCATAGAACAGGATGCGGATGTTGTAATGATGCTTTACAGAGATGAATATTACTTCAAGGAAGAATCCGAGAAGAAGGGCATCACGGACGTAATCATTGCTAAGCAGAGAAACGGCCCTGTAGGAACCGTGGAACTTGCATGGATAGGACAATACACGAAGTTCGGCAACATACAGAAATAATAATGAAAGGACTTGTGCTCGCACAAGTCCTTTCATTATTATTTAAACTTTTCTTGCAATGATAATTTTGCTTCCCGGTGTCAGTGCGTTGTCTGCAGGGATGTCGTTAAGTTCCTTCAGATAATTGATTGACAGGTTGTAGTTTTTAGCTATATCCCATATTGTTTCTCCAGGCTGTACTACCCTGAAAATCAGACTTGGCATTTTGCTGTGGTCAACTGTTCCTGTCTCTGTAATGTTGCTGATGATTTCTATTTCTTCTTTGTCTTTGAATTTCATTCCCACATTGATGTCGCAGTTTACAATAACGGAATTGCTGCCTTTTCTGTAAGCTCCGCACTTGCTGATTTTTACCGTGGAATCTATGATGCTGTTTGCTTCATTTTCCTTTAAGTCAACAGTTGCTGTAAATGGCATTGAGCCGTAAGCCCTGTCAATTTTATTAATGTCAGAGTTCAGGTAAAGAATGTTTACATCCAGGAACCCGTCAACAACGTATTTGTCGTCATACATTCTTTTTTCAGAAACTTTAGGGCTTACATCAACCGTGTAAATATCCTTCACTGTTCCTGATACCACATCAAGGTTGTTTTCATATTTTATAGTCTTGTTTGCAATGTCCTTCAATGAGCTTAAATTTACCTTTGCAGATTTAAGGTCAAGAAGCGATTCAGTTGAATAACAGTCTGTTATTATATTTTTTTCAACAGTGTCATATAGTGTTGCATTGATTGTGAAAGGAAGTTTGAACTCAATCATCCTTTTTTCATTGTCATAATTTTCTGCTGCAGCATATGTCATTTCATTTGGAACAATATTAATGTCCTTTAACATATGGTCGCTGGAATTTTTAACTTCAAGGTAATGGGTGAACGGGAATTCTTCAGAAATATATCCTGCTGAATTAAGGCTGTTGTCTTCAGAATAAAGGAAGCCAACCTTGCATATTCCTTCAACCAGCATTTTTTCATCCATTGTTTCAACGTTTGTTATGTATACATCTGATTCTGCCTTCAGTATTCTTGCAATTTCATCGGAGTTTTTGTTGAGTTCAACTGCATCATCTATGCTGGCTTCTTCTGAAATTTTACTTACTGTATCTGTGTATCTGATGTTTTTGGTCTTTGCCTGAAAGCTTCCGTCTGATTCAAGATTTGAAACAAAGTCCACCGGATGTCTGCTTACAACGTCTGTTTCCAATATTATTACGGACTTAACCATGTAGCTTCTTTCTGTTGTGGGTTCTGCGTCAATGTAATCGATGTACGCATTTACCTGCACGTCCATGAGGTCTGTTGCTCCGCTTACCGGAAATTCCGCTGAAAACGGAACCTTGTCTGACATGGAACATGCTGCTGTTTCTTCGTCAGATGAACGGTATATGATGTTGTACACCAATTCACCGTTTACCGTAACTGATCCCGTATTTACCGATGCGCTGTTTATTTTTAATTTTCCCTCTGTTGATATTATTTTTTCTATATCCGGCAGGTTATCGGCAACTGTAAATTCGTTTTCTAATAATACTTCATTGGAGCTTGAGTCGATGATTTCATTAATATTAAAAGTATCGCTGAATAATTTAAACAAAATTAAATCCTCCTTTGGGTTTACAGTATTTCAGTATTCTTTTATAAATGTATATGCCGCTTAATTTTCAGTTAGTACAACTTGCCTGCAATAAAAATAAAAAAATTTAAAAAAATAATTGACGTTTTTGCTCTTTTAATATAGAATTGTTTAGTAAATATCTGATTTGTTTGTTTTGAATTAATGATTTATGTGATGTGCGAAATTATAAATTAAAAATATAGCAGAGACTAAAAAAAAAACCCCTTTTTTGGTCTCTGTTTTTATTTTTGCCGTCTAGCAATACTAATTTAATTAATTTATTAAGCAGAAATTGGAGTGGGTAGGAGGAGAAAATGCCAAAATATATTTTTATTACTGGAGGAGTTGTATCTTCCCTTGGAAAAGGGATTACAGCAGCGTCATTAGGAAGACTTTTAAAAGCCAGAGGGTTGAGAGTAACATTACAGAAATTTGATCCATATTTGAATGTGGATCCCGGCACTATGAGCCCATATCAGCATGGGGAAGTATATGTTACGGATGACGGAGCAGAAACAGATCTGGACCTTGGACATTACGAAAGAATAGTGGACGTTGATTTGACCAAGTACAGCAGCATCACATCGGGTAAAATTTACTGGTCGGTATTGAACAAGGAAAGAAGAGGAGATTACCTCGGCGGAACTGTTCAGGTTATTCCTCATATTACAAATGAAATCAAGTGCATGCTTACAAGAATATCAACTGTGAATGATGTTGATGTTGTCATTACGGAAATAGGCGGAACGGTCGGAGACATAGAAAGCCTTCCATTTTTGGAGGCAATACGCCAGATGCGTTATGAAGTGGGAAGAGAAAATGTAATGTATATTCATGTTACACTCTTGCCTTACTTAAGCAAGGCTGGAGAACTTAAGACAAAGCCCACTCAGCACAGTGTAAAGGAATTGTTAAGCATAGGAATTCAGCCTGACATGCTTGTGTGCAGGACTGAAAAGGAGCTGACAGGTGATTTAAAGGCCAAGATTGCATTGTTCTGCAATGTTGACAAACAAAATGTAATTCAAAACACAGATGCAGATTCACTTTATGAAATTCCTCTTTTGCTGGAAAAGGAGGGGCTGGCAAGTCTTGTGTGCAAGCACTTTGATCTTAGCTGCAGCACAGAGCCGGATCTTTCAGAGTGGAAGGACATGGTAAAAAGATCGAAGAATCCTGTTCACAATGTGAAAATAGCTCTTGTTGGGAAATATGTAGAGCTTAGAGACGCATATTTGTCAGTTGCTGAGGCACTGAAGCATGCAGGAATTGACAATTCTGCAGAAGTTGAAATTTCATGGATTCATTCTGAAGTGGTCAATGAGGAAAACTATGAGGATATCTTAAAGGGACACGATGGAATTCTGGTTCCCGGAGGTTTTGGAGACAGAGGAATAGAAGGAAAAATTCTTGCTGCAAGATATGCACGTGAAAATAAAAAGCCATTTCTGGGAATATGCCTTGGCATGCAGATGGCTGTGGTGGAATTTGCAAGAGACGTACTGGGCTACGAGGGAGCAGACAGTACAGAATTCAGTCCTGAAACAAAGTATCCTATGATAGACATAATGGAAGACCAGAAGGATGTTGAAAACAAAGGCGGCACCATGAGGCTTGGTACGTACCCATGCAAGCTCCTGGAAGGAACAAAGGCCAAAGAAGCATATGACGGAGCCGACATTATCCATGAAAGACACAGACACAGATATGAATTCAACAACAGTTTCAGACAGGTATGCGAAGAAAACGGACTCATAATATCCGGTGTTTCTCCTGACAACAAGCTTGTTGAAATAGTTGAGCTTAAAGACCACCCATGGTATGTGGCTGCTCAGTTCCATCCGGAATTCAAGTCAAGACCTACAAGAAGCCACCCGCTGTTCAAGCACCTTATTAAAGCTTCCATAGAAAACAAGTAAGTTCAATTAATGTAGGGGAGGACCAAGTGTCCACCCGAATACAGCAAAATAAATGAAATAATAAAAAGTGCGGATACAAGATCCGACCATACAATCAGAAAAATTAAGGAATCTTGTACGTTGATTGAATAAAC
>NZ_JAJUJR010000192.1 GCF_029265225.1 Sedimentibacter sp. | reverse complement strand
AGAGCTTGGTATCAACGATGCAGACATGATATTTGTAATTAAAGCTCAGCCTCTGATAGATGCAGGACTTGACATTAACAAGCTTGAAGGAAGCGGATGGACATTCAGAGAAGCAAGCAGCGACAACTCAGGCATGGGAGAGAACCCGGACCAGCTGGTTAAAATATTTGACATACAGGAATAACTAAGACGAAATATTTCCGTCTTTAGACTATTGACAAACTCCGACGCTGTCATCCTGAACGTTAGTGAAGGATCTCATCTTTAATTTAAAACATGAGATTCTTACGTGTCGCCCTCAGAATTACAACGTCAAATGTTACTTTGTCATCAAAATAGGCGGAATATTTCCGTCTTTTTTTGTTGCATGTATGGTGAGTTTGGTGTATTTTTTAATTATAACCATGAAAGGGGTGTTTAGATGAACAGATGCGACTGGTGCGGTGACAATGAGTTGTATGTAAAGTATCATGATGAAGAGTGGGGTGTCCCGGTGCATGATGACAGGAAACATTTTGAGTTTCTTGTGCTTGAGTCGGCACAGGCAGGTCTTAACTGGCTGACCATACTGAAAAAGAGAGAAAATTACCGCAGGGCATATGATGGCTTTGATTACATAAAAATTGCACAATATGATGAAAATAAAATTGAAGAGCTCATGCAGGACAAGGGAATAATCAGAAACAGGCTTAAAATTAATGCTTCTGTAAACAATGCCAGATGCTTCATTGATATTCAAAAGGAATTCGGAAGCTTTGACAATTACATCTGGAGCTTTACAGGCAATAAGCCTCTGGTGAACCATTGGCAGGATATTTCTCAGGTTCCTGCATCTTCTGTACTTTCGGACCAGGTGAGCAAGGATTTGAAAAAGAGAGGATTTAAGTTTCTTGGAACTATAATTGTGTATTCTCATTTGCAGGCAACCGGTGTTATCAATGATCATATCACAACATGCTTCAGGCATGATGAATGCTGTAACATTGAGGGATAAATAACCGGTTTATATTATTGTTCAATATTTATGAAATAATTTAATATAGTTAAATTTTTTTCGTTTACATCCGATTAATATATAGAAAAATAACTGATGAATATCCTGATAATTTCAATACTGGATGCAATGATACGGCATATAAGCATTCGGGGGGCTATGGTTATGTAAAAGGGCATTCGCCGCATAATTGCCGCGGATGCCCTTAGTGTTACATTATTGCAGTTCTTGCATCCTGCATATCAGTCTGCATTTGCTGCATAGGAGATGCATATGCCTGATACCAGCCTTTATTCAAAGCAATATCAGATAGTTTGTGATGGCTTACAACACAGTTATTAAGCTGTGCCCCAAGCATTTGCCTAAGCTGGGGATTTGTGGTTTCGGCAAGAGCCATTGTGAGTCCTGTCAATCCAAACTTGGAATCTTTCAGCATGTCAAATGCTATATCCTTATCACATAAGCTCATATTGTTTCCCATTAAATCCATTAAACTCATCTCATACCTCCGTTGTTCATAGCTGAGCCTGAAGCAATAAATTGCTGCAACTGCTCGATGCTTCTTTGTTTAGAATTCATTGCTTCATTCATAAACTGTTTTAGTTCATTGTCCTGAACAATGGACATATTAGCTTGAAGCTTTTTTAAACAAGTGAGTTCTGATCTTAATAGTTCATGAACTTCAAGAGTTTCATGAGGGGCTAGCATATTGTTGTTTTGTAAATTCATCATATCTCTCCTGCTGATTATCTTCTGTTGTCGTTGTTGTTATTGTTATTATTGTTGTTGTTTCTTAAATCATTTCTCAAATCGTTTCTTAAGTCGTTTCTGTTGCTGTTTTCATTGTTGTTTCTGTCGTTGTTCTTGTTGTTTCTTAAATCGTTGTTATTGTTCTTGTTTCTTAAATCATTGTTGTTATTGTTTTTGTTGTTTCTTGAATCGTTGTTATTGTTGTTATTTCTTTTATCCATCTGTTTCACCTCCTGAGAAAAGTATTTGCAAATTTTTTTTAACTATGCAACATAAATAACAATATTGTTCCAATAATTAAAGAATAAAATCAGTCCAATTCAAAATAATAAAAGCAAGACAAAAATTTAGAGGTAATCATGCTGCTTATAAAAAACGGTAAAATTTTAACCATGGCCGGAGTGACTTATAAATCTGGCTGTGTATTGATTAAAGAAAATAAAATATTAAAAGTTGCAGAAAAAATTAATGAAAGTGATTATGACATCACAAAAACAATAGATGCAGAAGGTTTGTGGGTAATGCCTGGCCTTATTGATGCCCACTGCCATATAGGAATAACAGAAGAAAAGAAGGGCTTTGAAGGAGACGACTGCAATGAGATGACTGAACCCATCACTCCGCACATAAGGGCCATCGACGGCATAAACCCAATGGATTCAGCCTTTCACAATGCAGTGTGTTCAGGGATCACATCTGTGATGGTGGGACCGGGAAGTTCAAATGTAGTGGGCGGACAGTTTGCATTCATAAAAACCATTGGAAGATCAATTGACCAGATGATTGTGATGGCACCGGCTGCAATGAAAATTGCCTTTGGGGAAAATCCAAAAACAAATTACAATGACATGGAAAAAATGCCGACAACAAGAATGTCCATAGCAGGAATGCTCAGAGAAGAATTATTCAAGGCGATGCAGTATAAAAAAGAAAAAGACAAAAAAGGGGAGGACTTTGAGCCTGATTTCAGGAAGGAGTGCTGGCTGCCTGTCCTTGAAGGTGAAATTCCGCTAAAAGCCCATGCGCACAGGACAGATGACATACTCACAGCCATAAGGATAGCGCAGGAGTTCAATTTGAAGCTCACCCTTGACCATTGCACTGAAGGACACCTTATTGCAGATGAAATTAAAAGTTCAGGTTTTCCTGCCAATGTGGGACCGTCGCTTGCTTCAAGAAATAAAATAGAAGTTCAGAACATGGATTTTAAAACTGCAGGAATTCTGCACAAAAAAGGAATAAAGGTTGCCGTGATTACAGACCACCCTGTAACAAGGATTCAGTATCTTGCCGTATGCGCCGGATTTGCAGCCAAGGAAGGACTTGGAATAGAAGAAGGACTAAAATCCATTACCATCAATGCCGCAGAAATCTGCAACGTTTCTAACAGGGTGGGGAGTCTGGAGGAAGGAAAGGACGCAGACATAGCCATTTTTGACGGGAATCCCATGGAGACATTCACAAATGCCATATACACTCTTATAAACGGTAAGGTTATTTATGACCGCAAAAAAGATATGGAAAAGGAACAAACTAAAAAAACGGAAGAATAATCTTCCGTTTTTTGTTTTTTAACCGCCTCCGACAGGGGGGAATATTGACAAATAATCTCCGCTTGAAAGCGCAATGTCCAATTTAGAGCTTATGCCGTTTTTTAACAAAATGGCAACTTCTTGTTCTTCAATTTTCAGGTCATGAAGAATTTCTCTTATTCTGATTCCTTCCTTGTATTCCTTTTCAACAATCTTGCCTCTTCCTTCGCGAAGCGTTGCAAAAAGCTTTACTGTGATTTTCATGGCAGTTATTTAAATTCTTCCAGTCCAAGTGCAGTTAATTTTTCTTCTGTTGGTATTCCTTCTTCAGTCCATCCTCTTGCCTTGTAATATTGAGGAAGAGTTACGCTTAATTTATTAACATGGCCTGTGGATGGTCCTGCTGAAATAGGTTCTTCAAGCAATCTCTTTGGAAGAGTGTCTTCGGAAGGATCTATGCCTGCCTTTAAGTTGTACAATCTTTCAAGGTTCCAGATTCTGTCTCCTATTTCCACAAAATCATTTCCTGAAAGTTTTGTTCCGCATATTGAATTATACAAATCAGCATAATCATCTGCTCCCATGGCAAATGAAGTGAAGAGGCAAAGTCCAACAGCATCGATACTGGCAGTGAAGTCCTGGAATATTTTCGTCCATTCAGCCTTACCGTCAGTTGCAAATCTGTCAAGTTCCTGAGGAAGATTTAAAATTTCAGGAGATATCATGTAACCTCTTACGTGGCATCCGCCTCTGTTAGAAGTAGCATAGTTAAGACCTATTCCCTGGATTCCTCTTGGATCATATGCAGGCATTTCCTGTTTCTTAACACTCATGGATAATTCAGGAACGCCGTAGCTTTCACATAATCTGTAAGAGCCTTCTGCCATTTTAGCTCCCAGGCCTTTTGACTGACCCATAAGCTTTGTCCATTCCACAACAGCCTCAGCATTTCCCCATGTTAATTCAGGAGCGCCTTCAAGGTCTTCCTTCTTGATATATCCCTTCTGATAAAGTTCCATAGCTGCAGCAATGGTTGTAGAAGCTGAAATTGTATCCAGTCCGTATTCATTGCACCAGTAATTTGCTTTTATTATTGCACTAAGGTCTGACACTCCGCAGTTGGAGCCAAAACCCCAGATAGTTTCATATTCCGGTCCTGAACCTTCAATTCCGTCAGTTTCGCAATATCTTCCGCAGCCTATAGGACATCTGAAGCAAGGATCCTTTTTCTTCAGGAACTTTTCTGCAAGAGTTTCTCCGCTTATTTCATCTGCCTTGTCAAAATAAGATTCCTGGAAATTATTTGTAGGCAATACTCCGTTTTCATTTATTATATTAACAAGAACGGCTGAACCGTATGTTGGAAGCCCCTGGCCTGTTACACCGTTTTCCCTGATTTTAGCCATTGATTTTGAAAATGCTTCTTTCAGCTTTTCAGAATCATTAACATTTACTTTGCCTGTTCCTCTGACTACTATGGCCTTGAGGTTTTTAGAACCCATTACAGCTCCTACACCTGATCTTCCAGCTGCACGGCCTCTGTCGTTCATTATGCCGGATATTTTTGAAAGATTTTCTCCAGCAGGACCTATTGTTGCAACACGT
>NZ_JAJUJR010000093.1 GCF_029265225.1 Sedimentibacter sp. | reverse complement strand
TTACACTATTCTTTTGTAGATACATTACCTCTTAATTTATTAACTATATACAATAATACACAAGACCCGATTACAGCAACTATTACACTCCATATATTAAAACCTGTAACACCGGAGGCTCCTATTAGATTAAATATAAATCCTCCAATAAAAGCTCCTACAATGCCAACAATAATATTTGCAAAAGCGCCCATCTCAGAGTTCTTACCCATAAGCATACTTGCTATCCATCCTGCAACTGCTCCTAATATCAACCATGCAACATATCCCATGATTTCACCTCCTTATTTTAGACAAACAATTTATTTGAAGTATGCCCAAATATTACAATAATATTAAAAGGTTATTCATAAGATAGTTAACGCAGCTCTGGTATTGGGAGATAATTTAAAAAATACTAAACACTTACACTCACGCAAACAAATCTACAGAGCAGCTTACAGCTTTTTAAGCAAACTAAAAGGCAAATCCATAAAATGTGTCAGGATTTGCCCAAAAGTCAATTTTCTTATTTGTTGTCCAAGTTGTATTTCTTCTTAAATCTGTCAACTCTTCCGCCTTTATCGATAAACTTTTGTTTACCAGTAAAGAATGGATGACATTCTGAACAAATTTCAACTTTAATTTCGTCTAATACTGAACCAGTTTCAAATGTATTTCCACATGCGCAGTGTACAGTAACAGTTTTATAATCTGGATGTATACCTTGTTTCATCCCGTTCACCTCTTTCTCGCTCTATATATTAATTAAATAATATCTCAATTTACCTTGAGTATTATATCATACCATTTTATATAATACAATGTTTTTTTGCTTTATATAATTATTACTTTTTGTTTAAAAATTTCTGTCCTCAAGATCATCTTTCATTTTATCAATATTCAGCAGCTGAGCTGATGCCTGCTTGATAAAATCAGCATTTGTCTTGGTTTTTATAAGCCCGTCGATTATTCTTTCAGTTACATCTGCAACTGAGAAATTGCTCATTGCTTTTCTGAGCTGCCATATTGTCTGCATTTCTTCAGCATTAAGCAACAGTTCTTCTCTTCTTGTTCCTGACTTGTTTATGT
Organism: Sedimentibacter sp.; assembly: GCF_029265225.1. GTDB lineage: Bacteria > Bacillota > Clostridia > Tissierellales > Sedimentibacteraceae > Sedimentibacter. The sequence goes on along the minus strand of NZ_JAJUJR010000093.1, from coordinate 6,825 downwards.
CTATGGCAGGGAAGACTCTCTTTTCTGAAAGTTTTCTGTCAAGATGGATTTCCATGTTTCCTGTCCCCTTGAACTCTTCAAATATCATGTCATCCATACGGCTTCCTGTTTCAATCAACGCACTTGCCAGTATTGTTAGGCTGCCTCCGAACTCGATGTTTCTTGCTGCCCCGAAAAATCTTTTCGGCCCGTACAGCGCTCCTGGGTCAAGACCTCCGGACAATGTTCTTCCTGTGGGAGTGATTGTCAGGTTGTATGCTCTTGCAAGTCTTGTGATGCTGTCCAAAAGAATTACAACATCCTTGCCGTGTTCAACAAGCCTCTTAGCTCTTTCAAGAACCATTTCAGCAACCTTTATGTGGTTTTTTGGAAGCTCGTCGAATGTGGAATAAACAACGTCGCCTTTTACGGAACGCTTCATGTCTGTAACTTCTTCGGGACGTTCATCTATGAGAAGCATAATAATTTCTATTTCAGGGTAGTTTTCAGCTATGCTGTTCGCCAGGTTTTTCAAAATCGTTGTTTTTCCTGCCTTAGGAGGAGCAACTATCATTCCTCTTTGCCCTTTTCCTATTGGAGCAATCAAATCTATCAATCTCATTGCAATTTCTTTGTGAGATTTTTCAAGTTTTATTCTTTCATTGGGATAAATAGGGATGAGAGAATCAAAATCTTTTCTGTTTCTTGCCAGTTCAGGGTTTACATCATTGACTTGTTTAACATACAATAAGGCTTTGAATTTTTCACCTTGCTTAGGAGGCCTTGTTATTCCGGTAATCTTGTCTCCTGTCTTCATATGAAATCTTCTGATTTGAGAAGGGGATATGTATACATCTTCATCGCTGGTCAAATAATTGTTTGTTCTTAAGAAACCATAACCGTCAGGATGTGTTTCAAGTATTCCTTCAACCTTTACAGCACCTTCTCCGCTTGATTCGATTTCTTCAACTATTTTATCAGGCATTGAATTTTTTTTGTTTGCTTCTTCTTCAGCTTCATTTTCAAAAACTTCCAGGTTTCTGGCGTTTTCAACAAATTTTACGTTTAATTTTCCTTCATCTTCTTTATCTTCTATATTTTCGCTAACAAATGCAGCAGCATTGTTCTCTGTTTCATCCAAATTTTCATAATAGCTGTTAAGCTTAATCAACAAATCTTCCTTTTTATACTTATAGGAATCATGCATCCCCAAAGTTTTAGCAAGTTCTTTAAGTTCAGTGAGCTTCAAGAGTGCTAATTGGTTTTTCTCCATAAAAAAACCTCCATACTTATTTAGTTTTTATCAATTAACAGGAAAATTAAGGTAAGTGTTCGGTAAGTGGTACAATGATAACATTTAATTAAATAATAGTCAAGGATAATCTTGTTGCAATTCCTTTCCTTTCGTCAACTGGATTATTATTTACTATTTGTTAATTTATTAACCAATCATTGACTTTAATTTTTATAATTATATAATGAATATAATAAGATAATACAATATTACAGAGGGATAAAATGACTGAATTAAAGATTTGTGTAGGCAGTGCCTGCCATTTGAAAGGTTCAACTGAAGTTATAGATATTTTTAAAAATTGTGTGGAAAAACGAAAGATTTCTGACAAGGTGGAAATTACAGGTGCTTTTTGTCTGGGTCACTGCACAGAGGCGGTTTCTGTGTGCCTGGATGACAAAATTTATTCAGTTACTCCCGAAAGCGCTGAGGAGTTTTTTGATACCCATGTTATGACCAGTTTATGCGAGGAGTTCATATGAGAATACTAGATTTTTATCCTACCAATTGCAAGAATTGTTACAAATGCGTAAGAAACTGTTCTGTCAAAGCAATAAAAATGATTGACGACCAGGCACAAATCGTGGAAGAAAAATGCATCGCCTGCGGCAACTGTTTCCAGGTATGTCCTCAAAATGCAAGAAATATTCACAGTGACCTTGACAATGTCACGGAAGCATTAAAACAGGGAAAGAAAATCATAGTAACAATTGCACCGTCATATCTTGGGGTTTACGAAGAACCGTACAAGCTTATTTCTGTGCTTAAGTATCTTGGTGCTTCACTGGTTGAAGAAACAGCAATAGGTGCAGTCAAGGTTACTGAACTTTACAAGGAGTACATTGAAAGCACAGATTCAAACAACCTTATAACAACCTGCTGTCCTTCTGTAAATATGATGATTCAGACTTATTATCCTGATTTGATAAAATACATGATGCCCATAGATTCTCCCATGATTGCCCACTGTAAAATGATAAGGAAGCGCCACGGTGAAGATGCCTACATTGTTTTTCTCGGACCTTGCATATCCAAGAAGTGCGAAGCATACGGCTACCAGCTTTCCGGCATCATTGACGGTGTTATTTCATTTGAAGAGCTGGACAAGTTGCTTGAAACAAGAAATATTGACATTTCTAAATTTGAAGAAAGTCGTCCTGATCTTCAGGGCAACTATACGGGGAAAAAATATCCTCTTGAAAACGGCATATTGTCAGGAATGAAGGACACAATCACTTCAAACAAGTTCACTCCCCTTTCAATATCCGGAATTGACAACTTAAGGGGTGCATTTGAGGCCCTGGAAAACGGAGATCTGAACAACGTACTCATAGAAGCAAACAGCTGCATAGGTGGATGTCTTGGAGGACCTGCTGTACCAAAGAAAAGCAAGAATGTGTTCGTAAGAAAGACCAAGACAAGGACTGCCATACGTCCTTTTAAAAATATAAATTGCAAAAGCTACACAGATGAAGAAAAAGATTTGGATTATGTGAGAAATTTCAGAAACAAACAATATGTACACCCTGTTTATTCTGAAGAAGAAATAGTAAGTGTTCTCAAGAAGACAGGCAAGCATTCTAAATCAGATGAATTAAACTGCGGAGCATGCGGTTATGATACATGCAGGGATAAGGCCATATCTGTTCTTGAAGGTCTTTCTCATCCTCAGATGTGCATGCCGTACATGCGAAGCGAAGCTGAAAAAATTTCCAACATATATTTTCAGTATTCTCCAAGCATCATAGTAATTGTTGATACAGACCTCAACATACTTGACCTTAATCCTGTTGGAGAAAAAGCATTCAACACAAAGATAAGCTCAGTGAGGAACAAAAATCTCTCGAACCTGATGCCTGTTGATGATTTCAAGGAAGTTCTTGCGACGGAAGAAAACACGGTTGGAAGAAAACTCACCTTGGACAAGTATGGCATAATTGTTTTCGAACGTGTCATATATCTTCCAAAAAATAAAATATTGTTTGGAATTTTAAATGACATCACGGATGATGAAATGAAAAAGGAACAAATAATAAACTTCAAACTCAATACATTGGAAACAGCCGACAAGGTAATTGAAAAACAAATGAGGGTTGCACAGGAAATCGCAGGACTCCTGGGTGAAACAACTGCTGAAACGAAGGCCGCTCTTCTCAAACTTAAAAAAGTCGTCCTAGAGGAAAGTGAAAACAATGGATAATTTTATAGATATTAATTATAAAAGCATAAACAAACACAGTGAAGAACTATGCGGCGACAAGGTAGAATATGTGAGCGATGACGACGGATATATCATTGTTATGTCTGATGGTCTTGGAAGCGGTGTGAAGGCAAACATCCTGGCAACCATGACAACAAAAATTGCAGTTACAATGCTGAAAAACGGAGCATCAATAGATGACACCATTGAAACAGTAATTAACACTCTGCCGGAATGCAAGGTGAGAAAGCTTGCTTATTCAACATTCACCATAATCAAAATTGACAGGAACAACAACGCATATATAGCAGAATATGATAATCCTCCATATTTTTATTATTCGGGCAAAAGGATTATTCATGTTGAAAAAAAAGAACGCATGATTGGCAACAAAAAGATTTACGAATCTAACTTCCAGCTTCACATTGGAGATACAATCTGCGTTGTAAGCGATGGAGCAATTCATGCGGGCATAGGTCAGATGCTTAACCTTGGCTGGTCATGGAACGAAGTAAACGGATACCTGAAGGAACTTAACAATGTAAACCGTTCTTCGCAGCTCATCAACGGAAATTTCATAGGAGTATGCAACAACCTTTACAACAACAAGCCCGGTGACGATACAACCATTTTAACAGTCAAGGTGAGAAAACCTGAGTCAATAGATGTGTTTGTAGGTCCCCCTGCTGACAAGACGCTAGATTCTTATCTTGCAAACATAATGAAAACAAGCATGAACCTGAAAATAATTTGCGGCGGAACAACTGCTCTCATTGCAGAAAGGGAACTTGAAAAGGAACTGATGGTTGATCTTGAGTCAATGAAAGATGATGTTCCTCCCATCGCGTACATGGATGATTTTGATCTCGTCACGGAAGGTGTACTGACTCTGGGAAAGACCCTGGAAAATATAAAAAAACTCAACAAAGCAAGCTATGAAGACGCCGTTGAATGCAATGAATACGACGGATGTTCAATTTTGACAAATCTGCTGATGGATGTTGGCACACACATTAACTTTTATGTGGGAAGAGCCGTAAACCCAGCCCATCAGAATCCAAACTTCCCCATGGGCTACAACATCAAGCAGAACATTGTTGAAGGGTTAATAGAAGAATTAAAAAAAGCAGGAAAGAAAATTAATGTGATGTATTTATAAAACTAGAAGCCTCAGAAGAGGTCATCTACCAACTTTAGGGACAGGTTACTGCCCGTCAGCGGGAGGACAGTAGTCCTCACCTTGCAATTTGCTTAAAATAATTCAATTGTACAAATAAAAATAAATATCCTATGGAATCAAATTATTCTCCATAGGATATTTTACTATTTATTATTATTTCACATATGCATAGGTCGGCTTTTTGTCCAATACGTGTATTGTGTCTATGAAACGTATTGTACCTGATTTGGAGCGGGTAACCATGGAGTAGGTCTGTGCTCTGTTGTTTGCCATGTATCTTACTCCCTTTAGAAGTTCACCGTCTGAAACTCCTGTTGCAGCAAAAATAATGTCATCGCCTTTTGCCAGGTCTTCCATTGTGAGAACTCTGTCCCAGTTATCTCCTGCCATTTCCTTGCATCTTCTTCTTTCTTCTTCATTGTCAGGAACAAGTATTCCCTGGAACTCTCCGCCCAGACATTTGATGGCAGCAGCTGAAATTACTCCTTCAGGAGCTCCGCCTTTTCCAATCATCATGTCCACCCCTGAATCATCAAAGCATGTAGCTATGGCAGCTGCAACGTCACCGTCTCCAAACAGCTTGATTCTTGCTCCAACAGCCCTTGCTCTTTCTATAAAATCTGCATGTCTTTCCCTGTCCTGCATTATTACAGTCACTTCAGTTATATCCTTGTTCAATGCCTTGGCAACATTGTACAGGTTTTCTTCAATCGGTGCCGTGATGTCAATATGTCCTGCAGCCTGAGGACCTACTGCAATTTTATGCATGTACATGTCAGGTGCATGAAGCAGACATCCTTTCGGTGCCACAGCTACAACAGCCAGTGCTCCCGGCAGTCCCTTTGCCACAAGTTTTGTTCCGTCAAGCGGATCTACTGCTATATCAATTTCAGGGGAACCTGCTTCCCATGTACCTATTTTTTCACCAATATAAAGCATAGGGGCTTCATCCAGTTCACCCTCGCCTATTACAACAGTGCCTGAAATGTCAAGAACCTGAAACATGCTTCTCATTCCGTCAACAGCAGCCTGATCTGCAATTTCCTTGTTTCCTCTTCCCATGTATTTACCACAGCCCAGTGCTGCAGCTTCTGTAACTCTTACTATATTAAGCGCCAGTTCTCTATCCATATAAATCTCCCTGTTTTGTTTTGTATAGTGTAACACATTCGACAGATTTTGTGAAGTATGACACGTTATATTTTGTAATTTTTAAATCATACTAATAATGCTACAATTTGTACTATTTGTATATTGTTTTCATACAATTACTTATTATGAAAATTTAATAATTAACAATCAATTGACTATATTATGCAAATCAGTTAAAATGTTGGTAGGCAAAAAATTATAAAAATGGAGGGTTACAATGGAAAAATTAATTATCACTGCTTGCTTAACAGGAGCAGAAGTAACAAGAGAACAACAGCCAAATCTTCCCCTGACACCGGATGAAATAGCTGAAGCAGCATACCAGTGCTACCTGGCTGGTGCATCAATGGTACATGTTCATGCAAGGGATGAAAAGGGCAATCCTACGCAGGACTATGCAGTTTACAAAGAAATAAAGGAAAAAATCGAAGCAAAATGCAACATCATATTTCAGCCGTCTACAGGAGGAGCTACTTGGCATACACCTCAGCAGAGAATGCAGCCAATAGAACTCAGTCCTGAAATGGCAACACTGAGCATGGGTACTTGCAACTTTGCTGATGATGTGTTTATGAACACTGAAGAAAACATTAAAATATTTGCTAATAGAATGAATGAACTTGGAGTAAAACCTGAACTTGAATGTTTTGAAAAAGGAATGGTTGACACAGCTCTTCGTTTTGCTAAAAAAGGACTTATTAAAACTCCTATGCACTTTGACTTTGTTCTTGGGGTACCTGGAGCAATGGGCGGAGAACTGAGAGACTTGTTATACATGGTTGAATCAATACCTGCTGATTCCACATGGACAGTTGCAGGAGTTGGAAGATATCAGCTTCCTCTTAACATAGCAGCAATCATGCTTGGAGGCCATGCAAGAACAGGCTTCGAAGACAACATTTATTTCAAAAAAGGCGAAATTGCAACATCAAATGCACAGCTTGTTGAAAGAGTTGCAAGACTTTCAAGAGAAATGGGCCGTGAAGTGGCAACACCTGATGAAGCAAGAAAAATCCTTGG
>NZ_JAJUJR010000408.1 GCF_029265225.1 Sedimentibacter sp. | reverse complement strand
AGGTCTATTGCAGATCTTCCGGGAAGTTTGAAAAGAGGCTGAGTGAAGTTTCTTACCAGTGTACCCGTGTAATCCATGATGCCGTAATCCATGAGAAGAGGAATTAAAAATGATGCTGCAAAAAACCATGCAACCAGTGTTTTTAACAGTGACAGCATTGTTCCGCCTGTGTCGCCGGAAATCACGTATTCAGGTCCTACATTGAAATAAACCATTAACACAACAACTGCTCCTATTATTTTAAAAACAAGGTAAAATGGGCTGGATGTAAAGAGCTTTGACAGCAGCTTGTTGTCAAGAATTGCCTTTGGTTTAAGCACGGAAGTAATTGCTGTCATTATTGCTGATGTTAAAATAAATATTGTTATTAAAGTTGGTGCAGCTGGTGCTATTAATGCAGCAAGCCATTCGGATATAATTCCTATTGGTATGTTCACGGAACCCTTCCACGGCAGAGGGAAAAGAAATATAAAAACTCCAAGCGCTGATGGTATTGCAAATTTCATGACGCTTGTTTTGTTCAGATTTTTTGCATCATTTTCCATAGTAAACCTCCATTTTTTAATTGAAAATATCCATTTTTTCAATTCTGTCAAATGCTTCCCTGAGTTTGTCAACGCCTAATGTGCATGCTATTCTTACATATCCTTCTCCGCAGTCTCCAAATGCTATTCCGGGGATTGTAAGCACATGTGCTTCCTTAAGTATGGCATCACTGGCTTCAACTGAGTTTAATCCGGTTTTTTTAATGTTCACGAAAAGATAAAATGTTCCCTTGGGGCTTAAGACTGACATGTTTGGAATACGATTTATTCTTTCTGCTGCATAAAACACACGGTCTTTGTATTCCCTGGTCATTTCAGGCTGTATTTTTTCTCTGTTTCTCAAAGCATGAATAGCGCCTCTTTGTGAGATGGAAGGAGCTGTGAATACAACGTTTTCATTTATCTGCTGAATTACCTTTATTATGTATTCAGGTGCTATGATGTTTCCTATCCTCCATCCGGTCATGGTGAAATTCTTGGAAAAACTGTTTATTATTATTGTTCTTTCCTTCATGCCATCAATTGATGCAATAGGTATGAAAGGTTCGTTGAAGCTGAATGATGTATATATATCATCTGATATGACCATGAGGTCATACTTTACTGCAATGTCCCTGATTCTTTCAAGTGTCTGTCTTGAAAGAATGTTGCCGGTGGGATTACTTGGTGAATTTATGACTATGGCTTTTGTTCTTTCAGTAATAAGGCTTTCAAGCCTTGTTATGTTGATCTGAAAATCTTCTTCTTCGTATGTGTTTAAAGGAATTGGAATTCCTCTAGCCAGTTCCACCTGCTGTGGGTATGGTGTGAAGAATGGAGCCTGAAGTATGACTTCGTCACCGTCGTCAAGAATTGCTTCAAGAGCCAGATACATTCCAAGGCACCCGCTGGCAGCTACAAATATTTCTTCATCTTTAACTGGTAAATCGTATTCCTCGTGGTAATAGTTGATAATTTCCTTTCTCAGTTCAGGGTCGCCTCTGAAATCCGTGTATTTCGTGTGCCCAAGTCTTGCATCATTGAATGCATTGTCAATAATGATGTCGTGTGTAATCAAATCAGGATCACCTAGACTGAGATTAATTACATCATCATAATTTTTAGCCAGTTCATCAACCTGACCCATTGGTGTTGATTTGTCCTTCCAATATCTTTTTGCTATAAATTTGTGTTTCACTTTTCACCTCCAAAGTTGTTCTAAGGTAAGACCACTAATCGTAGTATAATTATAACACAGACCAATAATTATGCAAGCGTTTTTTTATAATCCAGAAATATATTTTATGGCAAATAGGAATCAATGAGTGATTGTAAATGAAATCAAGCAAATAAAAAAGGAACTGTCTCAAAAATAACTCTGAGTAGCTGTACAATTTTAAAGAAATGGAAGTAGTTCCAGTTTTTTTCTTGATAATCAAGGGACAATATAAAAGTTTAGTAGATTAGGCTATTTCTTTTTCATAAAGTAATTGATTGCATTTGTCGTTTTGTATTTTATGATGCAATTTATTTATATTAAATTCAAAGCATAGAAGTAGAAATTTAACATAAGGAATATGCCATTGCTAAATTTCTATAATCTAACCCCCTCTATTAAGCAATCTCACCGAATCATTTTT
>NZ_JAJUJR010000267.1 GCF_029265225.1 Sedimentibacter sp. | reverse complement strand
TATCTCATTGTGATATTATGCAATTATACATTTAAGAGGAAAAACTATGAATAAAATAAAAATTAAACCAATAAAAGAACCCGGTAAGCTCATAAATTACTGGAAGAAAGAAAAATTTGCAGTTGCATGCATCATAATTTTTGGACTTGCCTACAATGTTTCAATGGTTTTAGGTCCTGTATATCAAGGCAAGCTCATAGATTCCATTGTTGACGGAACATTGGAGCAGGTTGTTTTTTCAGCCTTGAGCTTTATTTTTATAATTGGAGTTATACAGGCTTTCAGGTATTTCAAGCGTTTTTACATAAGGCGTTTTGCAAACCGCACCAGCGCAGTAATGCGTTTTATGATATACAACAACATAATGCATGAAACTGCTGAAGAATTGGACAAGGAAAATGCAGGGAACCTTATGACAAGGGCTGTTTCCGACGTGGAACTTTGCGTTGAAGGAATGCGCAAGTTTACAACGGAGGTTTTTGACACCGGAGTAATGATGGCATCATATTTTGTTTCCATGTTGTTTTATGATGTAAAAATAACACTTTTGTCAATTGTATTTATTCCTGCAGCAATGTTTCTTGCTGAAAAGCTAAAGATGAAAATATATAAGTATTCTTCAGAGTACAGGACGAAAAGCAGTGAGGTTGCTGAAATTACTTACAGCAATATTGAAAACGCAATGCTTTTCAGAATAAGCGGCATGGAAGAGACAAACAGAAAAAATTATGAAAAGGATATTGAAGACCTTAAGAACAAGACTGTAAAGGCCAATCTCCTTGAAAATTCCATGCATCCAATTTATAATGCCATTGCCATGTCAGGTATTATTATTGTTATTTACATGGGAGGAAGACTGGTTATAAAAGGAATTTGGACCATAGGAACATTTTCTGCCTATGCTGTAATGTTCGGAGATCTGGCTTTAAAAGCAAGCAAAGCAGCAAAACTTTTTAACACGGTTCAAAAATCAAGGCCGTCATGGAACCGAATAAAAAGTTATTTGACAGAATACAAACATGATGATAAAAAACTGTTCACAATTGAAGAAAGCACAACACTTTCTGTGGACAACTTGTCTTTCAGATATCCGGGAACTGAGGATAACATAATAGAAAACATTACGTTTGAAGCAAGACAGGGAGAACTCATAGGAATAACCGGACCTGTAGCCTGCGGAAAATCCACTCTTGGAATAGCATTTCTGGGTCTTTACCCCTATCTCGGAAATATCAAGATAAACGGTAGAGAGTTGAAAGAATTTTCCGAGCATGAGAGGAGTCAGGTGATTTCATACTTGGGACATAAACCACAGCTTTTGTCCGACACCATATACAACAACATAACCCTTGGAAGCAGCAAGGAAATTGATGAAGTTTTAATAGATGTGTGCTTTGACCAGGATTTGAAGGAAATGTCAGAGGGACAAAATACAAGGGTTGGAAACGGAGGCATAAGATTAAGCGGAGGACAGCAGGGGAGAATAGCTCTTGCAAGAACGTTGCTTAACAAAAATAAAATTATCATTTTGGATGACCCTTTTTCTGCTGTTGATATGAAGACGGAAGAAAAAATAATTGAAAACATTAAGGAAAAATACAAGGGCAGCCTTATAATTTTAATTTCTCACAGAATTGCCACATTTGACAAAGCCGACAAGGTGCTGTTCATGAACAATGACAAGACTTTTGAATTTTCAACCCATGAGCAAATGATGAAGAATGTTCCCGTATACAGGGAAATATACAATTTGCAGGTTGCAGCAGGTGATGACAATGAAAAAATATAATGTGAAAAATTCAGTTATTAACACTGGGAAGAATAACAAGGGTTTTATTGCGCTGCTGCTTGTTCTTGTGGGTGCCGCAACAGTTTCAAGCATTGTTCCGCCGTTGATAATGAAACAGCTGATAGATTATAATTTTACATTAAAGACTGACGACAAGCTTATTTTTACTGCTGTTATTTACATCCTGGTCATTTTTGCATCAGGAGCTTTGAATTTTCTGAAGGAAGCAGTTCTTACAGTGCTGGGACAAAACATAACTAAGGATATTCGCTTGTTGATGGTGGAGAAGCTTGAAAGAATTAGCGCCTCTTATTATTCAAAAAATGAATCGGGACAAACAGCCTCAAGACTCATAAACGATGTTGATGCTGTAAGTTCCATGTTTACTTCCGGAATAGCCGGAATGGCTATTGATTTGTTTAAAATAATCGGAGTGCTGATTTCTGTTTTCTATTTAAGCAGAGGTCTTGGAATTATAACCATTGTGCTTCTGCCTGCAATTTATTTTCTAACAAGGTTCTTTCAAAAGAGAATGCTTGGGGCTCAAGTTGAAAACAGGAAGCAGGTAGGTGAAGTCAACAACCATATTGCTGAAAGCTTCAAAAACATATTCATGATAAAGTCCTTTTCAAAGGAAGACTACATGGAGGACAAGTATGTCTCAATACTTGAAAACAATTATGATACACTTGAAAAGGTTAATTTTTATGATTCAATATTTTCTCCCATTATAAGAATAATCCGAGCCGCAGTGATTGCTTTTATTGCTGTCATGTCCTCAAAGGAACTCCATTACCTTGGTATTTCTGTTGGTATGGCAGCAGCAAGCATAGATTTAATATCCAGCTTGTTTTCACCTGTGGAAAACCTGGGAATGGAACTTCAAAGCATACAAAAATCATTGTCCGGAGTTAAAAGGGTGGATGAATTTCTCCGTGAAGAGGAAGACATAAAGGAAGACATTAATGAGTACGAATTGGATTTAACCAGCATTGATATAAGATTCAACAATGTATCATTTGCTTATGAAAAAGGAAAAGAAGTTCTTAAAAACATAAATATTCAGGTTAATCCCTGTGAAAAGGTAACATTCACCGGAAGAACGGGAGTAGGAAAATCAACTCTTTTTAAACTGGTTGTGGGGCTGTTGAAGCCTACTGAAGGAAACATCACAATCAATGGAACAGATGTGTTTCAAATACCAAACAAGGATAAAAGAAAAATATTTGGTTATGTAGAGCAGAACTTCCATATGATTAAGGGTACTGTGGCAGATCAGGTGAGCCTTGGGGACAAGGACATCCATACGGACAACATTAAACATGCCTTGAGAATGGTAGGCCTGCTTGAATATGTGGAGGGATTTGAAAACGGCTGCGATACATTTGTAAAAAATGACAATATTTTTTCTCAAGGACAAAAACAGCTTTTGTCCATTGCTAGGGCACTTGTCAACAATCCTCCAATATTGATTCTGGATGAAATAACAGCAAATCTTGATCAGGTGACCGAAGAAAAAATAGTGTCGGTTCTTGAAAAGGCAGGAGAAAACAGAACCATACTAACAATATCCCATCGTTTATCATCCATGGCTGCAGCAGACAAAATTGTGATACTTGAAAATGGAAGGGTAAAGAATTACGGAACGCCGGAAATGCTCCTTAAAAATGATGAGTGGTATAAAAACCACATTAAGCTTGAAAATTTAACATGGACATAAAAATAAAGCATCCGGGATGCTTTATTTTTTATACTTATTAGTTTCTTTCAAATACAAATTGTCCGCCGATCATTGTTTTTTCTGCTCTTATATCTTTTATTCCATTGTGTTCCACAGTGAAAATGTCCCTGTCCAGGACAACCAGGTCAGCAAGGAAACCTTCCTTGATTCTGCCTTTTGAGTCTTCCTTGAATTCATTGAATGCGCTGCCTTGAGTATATGCATCGACACAATCTTCAACGGTCATTTTTTCACCCGGATTGAATCCTCCCTCGGGTTTTAAGTCCATTCCCTGTCTTGTTACTGCACAGTAAATGTTGTTGAATGGATTTAAATCTTCAACAGGAGAATCAGTTCCAAAGCTTATGGGTGCTCCAAGCTTTTTCAACGTGTTAAAGGCATATGATGTAGAAGCTAAC
>NZ_JAJUJR010000065.1 GCF_029265225.1 Sedimentibacter sp. | reverse complement strand
TTTTTTAACAGTGAATTTTATGTTACAAATAATTGCGACAGAATGGGTTACACTCTGGCAGGAAAAAAAGTCAGTCACAAGGATGGAGCAGACATAATTTCAGATGGTATTTCCATGGGCGCCGTACAGGTTCCAAGCAGCGGAACTCCCATAATAATGATGGCTGACAGACAAACAACAGGCGGGTACACAAAAATAGCCAATGTCATGACTGCAGACCTGCCTAAACTGGCACAGGCAAAGCCGGGAGATGTTATAATCTTTAAAAAATCAACCATAGAAGAAGCTCACATGCTCATGAAGGATTTAGAAAATAGAATTGATGAAGTTAAAGAGCAATTATCTGAACAGGACAAAGAAAAAAAGGAATTTATAAAAGCAAAAAGCATCAGGAATTACAATGTAAGGGTAAATGGAAAGTCATTCATAGTAAAGGTAGAAGAAATATAACAAGAATTTATACAAGCATTGATAATGAATTTTATTGAAAAGGAATGAACGAAATGAGCAATTATCATGACTTACAGCCAGAAGAAGTCAGAAAATTAATAAGAAACGAAATAATCACTACACCTACAGCTGGTATGTGCGGAGGATATGCCCAGGCAAATCTTGTAATACTTCCGCAAAAATATGCTGATGACTTTAAGTTATTTGCAGAATATAATCCTAAACCATGCCCAATACTTGAAATCACAGAACCCGGAAGTTTTATTGCCAGCAGGACAGCTCATAATGCAAATATCATCACAGACATACCAAAATATTTCATATACAAAGATGGTGTGAAAACAGATGAGTGTTATAATGCAGAAAAATATTGGCGTGATGATTTTGTTTGTTTCCTCATTGGATGCAGCTTTTCATTTGAAGAAGCATTGATAAGAGAAGGCATAAGGGTAAGACACATAGACATGGGCTGCAATGTACCCATGTATAAAACAAATATCCAGTGCAAGACATCAGGAATATTCAGCGGCCCGTTAGTAGTAAGCATGAGACCTATAAAGGCTGAAGACATAAAAAAGGCATACGAAATAACAGAAAAATTCCCTAATGTGCACGGAGCACCCATACATTCAGGAGACCCTTGCAAAATTGGAATAAAAGATATCAATAAGCCTGATTACGGAGATAAGGTTGAAATAAGAGACGGAGAAGTGCCTGTATTTTGGGCTTGCGGAGTTACACCACAGGCGGCCATTGAAAATGCAAAGCCTGAAATTGTAATAACACATGCACCAGGTCACATGTTCATTACTGATATTCTTAATGCAGAAATAGAAGAAAGACTGTTTGGATAACTGTACTGCTGCTCTTTTTGACAATTCGGCCATCAGAGGATATAATTATTTGTTGAATAAATTATTATTTATATGAATTGAGGAATGCAATTGAAAAACAGATGGATTTATCCCAAGGTTGAAAAGAAACTTAACATAAAGGAAATACCCGAAGTTGTACAAGCAATACTGAGTAACCGCGGATACTCTACAAAAGAAGAAATGGAACAATTCCTTTCCTGCGACATTAATTCATTGCTGGACACTTCATTGATGAAGGATGCCGATAAGGGTGCTGACTTGATAATTTCAGCAATAAACAATAATGAAGGAATTACAATTGTGGGCGATTACGACTGTGACGGAGTATGCGCCACTGCTTTTGGAATGATCACATTGAAAAAGCTTGGTGCCGATGTTAATTATTATGTCAATGACAGGTTTGTTAACGGATACGGAATCAACAAAAACGGAGTTGACTGCATTTTAAGACAGTTTCCAAACACCAGACTTATCATAACATGTGACAACGGAATTGCAGCCAATGATGCAATTGATTATGCAAAGGAAAAAGGACTCACTGTAGTGATCACTGATCACCATGAGCCTGGAGATAAAATTCCTGCAGCAGATGCTGTAATAGATCCTAAGCAAAAAGATGACACATATCCGTTCAAGGGTTTGTGCGGGGCAGGGGTTTTGTTCAAGCTCATGCTTCTTGTGTACAGCAAGCTTAATGTCAACATAAACAAGGTGTATTGGCACATGGACATCGTGGCACTGGCAACTGTTGGAGATGTTGTTCCGTTAGTTGGTGAAAACAGGATTATAGTGCAAAAAGGTTTAACAATAATAAACAACAATCCAAGCCCTGTATTTAAAATGTTCAAGGAAATCTGCGAAGTCAAGTCCGAAGTGAATTCACATTTTGTAATGGGATTCATTTATGTACCCATGATAAATGCCATAGGAAGAATAGTAGGAAAGCCTGACAAGGCAATAGACTTGTTTCTAATAAACAATAAACAGCAAATCATAGAATACATAAATTTTCTAAAAGAAGTCAATGAAACGCGAAAATCTATGACTGAGCAGCAATACAGCATTGCAGAAAAAATAGTGGAAAGCAGTGAGCTTAAAAATGTGCTGGTTGTTTATGACAGTAGTTTCCATGAGGGTATAATTGGTCTCATAGCAGGAAGGCTCAAGGAAAAGTACAACAGGCCTACCATTGTGTTCACTGACAGCGAAGAAGGATTGCTGAAGGGTTCAGGAAGAAGCATCGACGGATTTCACCTGAAAGAAGAACTTGACAAAATAAATCATCTTACATTAGGACACGGGGGACATGCCAAGGCAGCAGGGCTTACAATTGAAAAAGCAAGTTTGGATGAATTTACTGATGCCATTGTTGCTTTAGGCGAAGAAAATCTCACTGAAGAGGATTTCGTTAAGACATATCAGGTTGATTTCGTGTTAGATCCCGAGAACGTGTATGATGACATATGCATGGAACTTAAAATGCTGGAGCCATACGGAGAGGGATTTCCAAAACCGAACATCGTCCTGGACAGCTTTGAGATTACAGGACAACCATTTTACATGGGAAAAGAAAAACAACATATTAAATTCAAGGGAAGAATGCTGAGCGTCCTGTTGTGGAACGAAGCCGAAGAATATAAAAAAATGGGTGAGCCTGACAAACTAACATTCCTTGGTTTCCCGGAAATAAACACTTTCAATAATATGACAAGCCTCCAGTTCACCTGCAAGGACTACCAGTCTTGCTTATAGCAATTAAATATTGGATAAATTTGTAAAGTTTTATTGTAAAATTATTAGTAAAGTATATAATATAAATATAATGTTAACATTTGCAAAAGCTTACTGCGGAGGGGCAATTTGGGGGATAACAATATTTACGGCATTTCTTTGTTAGGTGAATTTAAAGACAGGAATATTGAAAAGGAATTTTTAAATTATGAACTGAAAAGGAACTCAAAGGTAATAGGTTCTGTAGTCATCATTTATGGACTTGTGTATTTAAGTTTTTTTGTTTCAGATTATTTTTCATTGAGCAATACACAGTCTTTTAAGTTTATTTTCATGGTTAGGCTGATTTTTCTTGCAATTTCGTTTATTCTATACCTGGCGATGAAGTCGGTTAACAATCATGCCAACATGGTTTATCTGATAACAGCATATGAACTGATAGCCATACTGGCTTTTCTCATTATAATAAATCAATATGAAACACTCACTTTTCTTTCATTTTTAAGCTTAATTGCAATAAATGCAGCTATTTTCATCACTCCAAACAAATTTATTAATGCTCAATTTGTTTCCTTGTTTTTAAACACAGCTTTTTTCATTTTCCCTGCGAGGCACGTTTATGGCATTGATACTACAGTGATTATAAAGGTTATCTTATATGACATTATGATTATAACATATTGCGATATAGGTTTCTGCCTGAACAATTTTCACAAAAGAAAGCAGTATGCTGACAGCCTGGAACTCCTAAGGCTGTCCATTACGGATTCGCTTACGGGAATATTCAACAGGGCTAAGTTCAATGAGGAATTGAATAAGTGGATTGATTACGGCAACAGGTATGAAAATGATATTTCATTGGTATTTTTTGACATAGACAATTTTAAAAGAGTCAATGACATCTATGGTCATATGATTGGGGACAAGGTCATACAGGACATTGTTTCATCAATTCAAAGCAAAATCAGGAGCACTGATATTTTTGCCAGGTGGGGAGGAGAGGAATTTGTGATTCTTCTTCCTAATACCGACAACGACCAGGCTGCTGAAATGGCAGAACGCATGAGGATATCTATAGAAAAGATAACGTGCAGTGAATCAGAAAATATAACCTGCAGCTTTGGAATAGCAACATTTAGAAAAAATGAAAGCGCGGAAGCTTTTATGAAAAGAGGAGATAAACTTCTTTATGAAGCAAAAAAACGCGGCAAAAACATTGTGGTTTTTGAAACGGAAGTTCTTGAAGAAGCATGATAATATTGGTAAAAATATTGTTGTGCTTTATTATTATAATAATATGAATATTTAATACATCCCTGCAGAAAAATGCAGGGAATTTTTATTCTAATTGCTTAAAATCTTTGTTTTAAAAACATCAGCTCTTGTTTGATTATATTTACGTTACACAATTTATATAAAAAATAACCTTATTACTTGCATTAACCGATTATACATGTTATAATATTCTTGTTAATTTATTAACATGACATTATACTTTAAACAAAATTTAAGAGGAAGGTATTTTTATGATAGCGTTTTTAAAGTTATCACCAGTATTCCTAATGGCTGGACTTATGATAGCAAGCAACTTGGGAACATTAGGACTCGACATTTTACAAATCGCGCCGATTGCCGTTGTGTATGCGGCTATTGTTGCAGCCCTTACAGAAAAGGTCAAATTCAATGATTTGGTTGATTCTGCAGTTAACAATGTAAAAGAAATGCAATTGGTGTTTTTTATTTTAATGCTGGCTTATGCTATGGCAGAATCATTTATGTCAACAGGAGTAGGTGCTGCTATAATCAATTTGGCATTAGGACTTGGGATATCTGCTAAAACAGTTGCAGTTACATCCTTTATAATAGCAGCCATTCTATCGGTAGCAACAGGAACTTCATGGGGAACTTTTGCAGCATGTGCGCCGATTTTTTTATGGCTGAACCACATAGTCGGAGGAAATCCTGTTATAACAGTTTGTGCCATTGCAGGCGGTGCTTGCTTTGGTGATAACATCGGATTAATCTCTGACACTACAGTTGTAAGTTCAGGTATTCAAGGTGTACAAGTAGTAGACAGAGTAAGAAGCCAGGGGCCATGGTCACTTTGCTGTCTTGTTCTTGCTGCAGTATGTTTCTTACTGGTAAGCATGGGTTTGCCTGGTGAAGTAGGCAATGCAGCTGATGCTATCAATCAAATTCCAAAGGAAGTTTATGATGCACTGGCAATTGAAAGACCATCGGCTGTTGAACTGCTCAGTCAGGTGAAAAACGGTGTTCCTATGTTCATGATAATTCCTTTAATACTCGTGTTGATAACTGCCATCAAAGGTGTTCCAACATTGGCATGTCTGGGAGTAGGTCTCATTTCATCACTGGTATTCGGATTGTTTGCAGGAACAGTTACTTCTGTTCATGAATTCCTCAACAACATGATGACAGGTTTTGCTGATGCAGGATCATGGGTTATAGTGATGATGATGTGGGTTGGAGCATTTGGTGGAATCATGTCAAAAATGCATGCATTCAAACCATTATCAGATTTCATAGCTAAAACATCTAAAAGTGTAAAGCAATTAATGTTTGCTAACGGACTTTTGTCATTAATAGGAAACGCAGCCCTGGCAGATGAAATGGCCCAGATAGTAACTATTGGTCCTATAATCAAGGATTTGACCGATGAAAATGTAGAAGCAAGTCCAGAGGACATGTATAAATTGAAGCTAAGAAACGCAACTTTTTCAGATGCTTTAGGTGTTTTTGGCTCTCAGCTGATTCCATGGCATGTTTATATCGGATTCTATGTGGGAATAGCCAATGCTGTATATCCATTGTACAACTTTGTTTCATTTGATATAATCAGATATAATTTTATGGCTATAATAGCTGTAGTTTCAATTTTATTGCTGACACTGACAGGATGGGACAGATTCATTCCATTGTTCAGACTTCCGTCAGAACCAAGTGTTAAATTGAAGAAGAGGGCGTAAGAGGGAATATTGTTTTAAATAAGAATAGTAAAGCCAAAGTATAATGTTGACTAATCTGAAATTAATCCAAATATATATGAATGAAAAAGGATAGAATTATAAAAATTCCATCCTTTTTTTATATTTTATTGTTGCAATCAATTACTTAATAAATTATTTTATTATAATAAAAATTACATTATCATGCTTAACTTGTTTGAATTGGTTTCAATTTTATTATAATTTTCAGCAAAAACTCTTACAACCTCAGGATCAAACTGTGTTCCGGAATGGCTTTTGATTTCTTCAACAGCATCATCAACAGCCATTGCCTTCCTGTAGATGCGGTCTTCAGTCATGGCATCATAGGCATCACTTACAGCAAGTATCCTTGAAAGCAGAGGAATTTCTTCTCCCTTGAGTCCTTTGGGATATCCTGTGCCATCCCATCTTTCATGATGATACAATATGTATTCAGCCACAGGTTCCAGCTCCGGAGAAGACATTGCTATTCTATAACCTATTTCAGGATGTTTTTTCATGATATAAATTTCGAGGTCGTTTAATTTTCCGGGTTTATTTAATATTCTGTCATCAATTCCTATCTTCCCGATATCATGGAGCATTGAAAAAAGTTCCAGTTCATCAAGGATATTTGAAGGCAAATTCATGTTTTCGCCGATTTTCCTTGAGATAAATGCAATTCTTTTGGCATGCTCCTCTGTTTCATGGCTTCTTTCATACATCGTAGCCATTATGGAAGACAAAATTGCACTGTGGGAACTTTTGCTGTTAAGAAGCTTGCGGTTGTGCATGACATCGCTTGCTTCCTTGAGAGCCTTGTCGATACTTTCACTTGCATTTTCCTTTGTGCCTATGCCGCATGAAAAGCTTATATCAAAAGAACGGTCTTTGTTTTTTCTGTTGTGTGCTTCACAGCATTTTTGCAGTTCTCGCTGAACATAAGTACCATCATAATTGCTGGTGTTCATCATTATTATACTGAATTCATCACCTGCTGTCCTGGCTATGATGTCGCTTTTTCTGCAGCAGTTTTCTATTATTTTAGCCACTTCCTTGATAACCTGGTCCCCTTCATCGTATCCAAATGCGTCGTTTATGAGGCGCATACCGTTGATGTTTACAACTATAACCGTTACAGGCAGACAGTCATCCATCATATCCAGACGGTTTTTTTCGTTATCGAAAAACTTCCGGTTGTAAAGATCTGTCAGAAAATCATGCTCACTTAAATATTTAATCTGTTCTTCCTTGTTTTTTCTTTCTGTTATATCAAATATTATGCCTTCCAGGGCCTCAACCTTGCCATTGTCATCGTAAATACTTTGGCCAAGCTCCATAACCCACTTGCATTCACCGGAAGCTGTAACAATTTCATATTCATATCTGAATGTTGTTTTTAAAGTCTGTAACCTTTCCCATTCTTTCCATATAATATTTCTATACTCTATAGCTATTAAATCGCTGTAGGCAAGTTTTTCGTTGTTTATGAAATCTTCCGGGCAGTAGCCTGTTAATTTAAAGCATCCATCTGACATAAACTGCATGGTTCTGGATTGATCAGGGAGGCAGCGGTAAGCTATTCCAGGAAGATGAGAAAGAAGAACAGCTTTGCTTCGTTCACTTTCCTTTAAGGACTCTTCTGCCATTTTCTTGTTGTTTATGTCCTGGACAATGCACATCCTGTTTTGGGCGGATGAATTGTCCAGGTCCAATCTTGCCATGACAAGGTTAACCCATGTGTATGTTCCGTCAGGTTTTATATACCTTTTTTCCAGAGAGTAATTGTCAATTTCATGGGCCAACAGCCTTTTCAGCTGACTCTTGTCATATTCTATGTCGTCAGGGTGAGTTACGCTTTCCCAATCCATGCCGGCCAGTTCATCATTCGTCCTGCCCAAAATCTCCTCATACATCTTGTTGACGGGCTGGAATTTCGATGAAAACTCTTTTGCAAAGTCATCGGAACTTCCTATGCTTATTCCTAAAGGCGCTTGTTCAAATATTGTTCTAAAAAGCATTTCACTTTCTTCCAGCTGCCTTTTCATTTCATAAAATTTAACTTTGCCTCTTTTTAAGGTCCTACTTTGTTTTATTAATATAGTAAAAAATAATAATATTATAAATACTAAAAATAATCCGATATAAGTATGAGAAGTAGATAAAAAAGCAGAACTTGCCATATTGTCACCTTTTAAATTTATTTTTAACTACATATAAACTATTATCGTCAGAATACGATAAATATTAAGAAATAAGTTCAACTAGATTGCTAAATTTCACACAGCAGAATATAGTAGTAAAATAATATGATTTTTCGTATTTTTTTCTTTCAAAAAAAGCAAAATCATGTTACAATCTGAATGAAATTCAGGCAATGGCGTTAAATATTAATTGTAATAATCATGGATGATAAAATTCTCGTGAAAAGGATATCTGAATTGCTGCAAATTATTCAGAGATGGATAAATAATTGAAATCAAGGATTATAAACATTAAGAATATAAATATCCTCCTCCTCCTAATAATTGCTTTTCTTATTACATTCAACAGCAATTATCACTCTTCATTGGAGAAATTTGAAGAAACAGCAAGATCAAAGGAAAGTCTTCTAGGAGAACACATTCAGATAAGCAGCAGTTTCATTAAAAACATGGCTATTTACGGCGATCTCTTTTTTGAAAATGAGAATGTGAACGACAGCAAGTATTTCAGTCAGTTAACATATGATTCAGAATCAAACATTTTCAGTCTGGAATCCATAAAGGGTACACAGGACGAGAAAATTACAGGGAATATAACCGGTCTTGGTCAGATTCCTGAAAAGGGAGCGTTAAGAGATGAAATAAATCTTGCGCTGCACTACAACAAATTCTTTGCCAGCCATTTTGAAAAGTATCCTGATGTGGCATGGCTGTATTACACCAGCGAAAGTAACTTTATAAACATGTTCCCGTGGATTTCATCAAAAGATTTTAAATATTCGGATAATCTAAAAACAGTAGAGTTTTTTAAGGTGGCAAACCCTGAAAATAATCCTCAGCGTAAAATGGTATGGACTTCCGTTTATGTTGATCATGCAGGCAAGGGGCTTATGGTTACATTGTCAGCTCCTGTATATGACGATGATATATTTAAAGGTGTTGTGTCTTTGGACCTGACCAATGTATGGCTTAACAATATAATAAGTTCTGATTATGATTGCTACCTGGTAGATGACACTGATACGGTCCTGGCAACCAGCAGCAGAAGCATGTCTCATGATTCCATCTCGAAAATATATGATTTAAGTGAAGTAACTAAAAATGATTCAGAAAAGATGAAGTCTTATGAAAGAAATACAGTACACAGATTGGGCAGTTATTATTTTTACGCTGCTTCTTTTGAAGATACACCCTGGAACTTATTCTTCCGGGTGCCTGTCTGGAGAATTGCAGTTGAAGCATTGGCAACAACTTTTCCATTATTGGTCATAAGTCTTTTGCTGCTTATTTCAATACAACAGGTTCATGAACGTAAAAAAAGTGAAATTGCTATTAAAAAGGGAAGGGAACTCTTTAAAACAACTCTTTTCTCTATTAATGAAGGAATAATTGTTACAGACCAAAATGGCAGAATTACTCTCATGAACAATATTGCAGAACAATATACAGGATGGAAAAAACAAAAAGCATATGGGCAAGACTTCCACAAGGTGTTTAACAGCATCAACATTAATACAGGGCTAAAAAGCATAAACCATGTTAAATATGTGCTCGAAACTTTAAAAAATATCGATTTTGAAAAAAATACCGCATTGATTTCAAATGACGGAACAGAAATTTACATTCGAGGAAGCGCGGCAGGAATTATTTCAGACGACAAATCCATAACAGGAGTTGTAGTTTCCTTCAAAGACATGACAGTGGAATATG
>NZ_JAJUJR010000297.1 GCF_029265225.1 Sedimentibacter sp. | reverse complement strand
TATGGCATACAAAATATCAAGGGTCGAAATTTTAAGCTGTATAACAGGGACGCTTACCTTGCCCACAGTATGAAAATATCCGCCGCTTCTTGCAATAATAGCTTTCACGCCTTTTTTTTCAAGCATCATTCCCTGCTCGCCGATTTTATCCTCGTCAAGGGTTTCAATAATTATTTCGCCGCTTTTTATATTGCCCGAATATAGCTTTTCAATTATCGCCTTAAGCTCCGTGTTGTTTGCTATGATACCTATTTTTCTTCCCATGTGATTCTCCGATTCGTTTTTTATATTATACAACACTATCAATCAGCTGCACAACAAAAAACAGCTGAACCAAAATAATTCAGCTGCACTTTATTTAATTATTTTACTGCTGAAGCCGACAACACAAGAGACAGGTATTTTTCTTCTGATGTGGCACCCCTTGAAGTCAGTACTACCGGAACCTTTGCTCCAACTATCATCCCTGCCATTTTTCCGTGTGCAAGTTCAAGTATGGCCTTGCTCATTATATTTCCTGTAGTAATGTTTGGGGCAATGAGTATGTCAGCATCACCTGTAACAGGAGAATCGAATCCTTTTATTGCAGCAGATTCCTTGTTGAGCGTAAGATCCACAGAAATAGGGCCTTCAACAATGCAGTTCTTAATCACTCCGTCCTTGTTCATTTTTTTCAGCAAATCTGCATCAACTGTTTCAGGCATTTTTGGATTTACCGTTTCAACTGCTGCCAGCACTGCAACCTTTGGACATTCATAGCCCATCGCCAAAAATACATCAACTGCATTTTCAATTATCTGTTTCTTTTCTTCTGCATCAGGATACATCATCATGCCGCCGTCTGTTATTGAAATGAGTTTGTGATATGTAGGAACTTCAAGTATTGCAACATGCGACATGACCTTTCCGGTTCTTAATCCTTTTTCCTTGTTTACAACGGCCTTTAACAAATCTGCTGTCTGGAGCTTGCCCTTCATGATGAAATCAGCCTTGTTTTCGTTTATAAGTTCCACAGTTTTTTCAGCTGCTTCCTGGTCACTGTTTGTGCTGATTATAGAGTCTTCATCAAATTCAACATTGAGATTTTTCAATATTTTTTTAATTTTATCCTTGTCCCCTATGAGTACAGGTTCAACCAGTTTGTCATTTGCCGCCTTGAAAACCGCTTCCAAAGTATGTTCGTCATGGGCTGCAGCAACTGCTACCCTTTTTTTAGAATCATTGTTTTGAACCTTAGCAATCAATTCCTGAAAATTTTTCAACTCCATTTTGTCCTCCTTGTATAACTATTTGCCTTATTTATTGCATTATAACACATTCGCCATTAATTTCAAACAAGCAAATAAATAAGCCTTACTTTCAGAATTTACGAATAAAATTTTATAGCATAAAGTTGCTCCGCAACTCCGCTAGGGGGACCTATGTCCCCCCTAACATATAAAAAAGGCATTTACATGCCTTTTAACTTATTCTATATCCTTCACGTTCAATGCTCTGAATGAATTTAATATTGCAATTACAGCAACTCCCACATCAGCAAAAACCGCTGCCCACATGGAGGCATAACCCATTGCCGATAAAAGAAGTATTGCTAGTTTGATTCCTATGGCAAAAATTATGTTCTGAGATGCAATCTTCAATGTTTTCTGTGAAATTTTTATTGCAGTTGCTATCTTTGACGGCTCATCAGTCATTATTACTATGTCTGCTGCTTCTATGGCAGCATCTGAACCAAGTCCGCCCATCGCTATTCCTATGTCAGCTCTTGCCAGCACCGGTGCATCATTTATACCGTCACCAACAAATGCAAGTCGTCCTTTAAGTGACTTTTCAGCCAGAAGCTCTTCAACCTTTTCAACCTTGTCTGCAGGAAGGAGTTCAGCGTAAACCTTGTCAAGACCAAGCTCCATTGCAGCCTTTTCTCCGGCCCTTAAAGTATCTCCTGTAAGCATTACAATTTGTTTTATATTAACATTTTTAAGTTTGCTTATGGCATTTTTTGAATCTTCCTTAACTTCGTCTGCTATTACTATAAGGCCTGCATATGTGCCGTCAACTGCCACATGCACAACAGTTCCTGAAAATTCATTTCTGTTATAGTCAATACCCATTTTCTCCATGAGCTTAACATTTCCTGCAGCCACTTTTCTTGTGTCTATGACCGCTGTAACTCCGTGGCCTGGAATTTCTTCAACATTTGATATTCGTTCTGCATTGATTTCTTTTTTATATGCTCTTTTCAATGAAGATGATATGGGATGGTTTGAGTAATTTTCAGCATATGCTGTGAGTTCAAGAAGCTCCTGTTCGGAAATTCCTTCAGGATGGATTTCCTGGACATTGAAAACTCCTTTTGTAAGGGTTCCTGTCTTATCAAACACAACTATTTCCGTGTTTGCCAATGCTTCAAGGTAGTTGCTTCCCTTTACGAGTATTCCTTTTTTGCTTGCACCGCCGATTCCGCCGAAGAAACTTAATGGTACTGAAATGACCAGAGCGCATGGGCATGAAACAACCAGGAATGAAAGTGCCCTATAAATCCACTGGCTGAACGTTGCTTCTTTTATTATCAATGGCGGAACAACTGCCAGCAATGCTGCTATTATAACAACCGTTGGTGTATAGTATCTTGCAAATTTTGTTATAAACTGTTCTGATTTTGATTTCTTGCTTCCTGCGTTTTCAACCAGGTCCAGAATTTTGCTTACCGTTGATTCTTCAAATTCCTTGGTGACTCTTGCAGTCACAAGTCCGTTGATGTTGATGCATCCGCTTAAGAGGTCGCTTCCAGCGATGATTTCTCTCGGAACAGATTCTCCCGTAAGAGCTGAAGTATCAAGCATTGAACTTCCGTCTATGACAATTCCGTCTAGAGGAACTTTCTCTCCCGGTTTTACCACAATAATATCTCCAGGCTTCACTTCTTCCGGATCCATAACCACAAGTCCATCTTCAGTCTTTACATTGGCGTAATCAGGTCTTATGTCCATGAGAGCTGTAATTGATTTTCTGGACTGTCCAACAGCATAGCTTTGAAACAGTTCCCCTATCTGATAAAACAACATTACGGCAACGCCTTCAGGAGCTTCTCCTATGGCAAATGCCCCCAGGGACGCCACAGCCATGAGAAAATTCTCGTCAAACACATCGCCTCTTAAAATGTTTCTGAATGCACTATTTACAACATCATATCCCGCAAACAGGTAGCTCACAACAAAAAATATTATTTTAAGTATTTCAATATTAATAATTAATGCGGCTGCGAAAAAAATCGAGCTTAATACAAGCCGCCAGAC
The DNA here is from genome assembly GCF_029265225.1 of Sedimentibacter sp. GTDB lineage: Bacteria > Bacillota > Clostridia > Tissierellales > Sedimentibacteraceae > Sedimentibacter. The sequence goes on along the minus strand of NZ_JAJUJR010000297.1, from coordinate 159 downwards.
AAGTCTTTTCATATGTGCTCCTATAATGCCTTAACTTTAACGCGTGGTTCATATTTGTTAACAATTTTTTCTGCTGCAGCAATTATATCAGGCATTTTGTCCTCATCGCCTTCAATTATCATTTTAGTTGTCATAAAGCTGACAGATGCACTTTCCACT
>NZ_JAJUJR010000218.1 GCF_029265225.1 Sedimentibacter sp. | reverse complement strand
CTGTGAAGATCAATAGTGTTTTCATCAATGTCTTCAACAGCCTTCTCAGCCAGTTCTTTTCTTGAGCCTATGCTTTCAACATGGCCGCAGTCGCATCTCCAAAGAGGAAGCGGAGTTCCCCAGTAACGGCTTCTTGATATAGCCCAGTCGTTTAAGTTTTCAAGCCAGTTTCCAAAACGCTTCTCGCCAACAAAGTCAGGATACCATTCAACTGAATTGTTGTTTTCTATGAGCTTATCCTTAAGTTTTGTCATCTGGATGTACCAGCTTGGTCTAGCGTAGTACAACAGCGGTGTATGGCATCTCCAGCAGTGTGGATAGTTGTGAAGGAACGGTTCTTTTCTGAAAAGTTTTCCGTTTTCTTTAAGCCATGCCAAAATTGGAGCATCTGCATCCATCACAAACATTTCTGACCATGGTGTTCCTCTAAAACGTCCTGTATCATCAACAGGATTTAAAACAGCCAGGTTGTATCTTGCACCTGTGTTGTAGTCGTCTTCACCGAATGCAGGAGCAGTGTGTACTATTCCTGTACCGTCTTCTGTAGTAACATAATCAGCACAAGTTACGAAGAATGCTTTTTTGCCTTCCGGAACATTTACATATGGCATAAGCTGCTCATATTCCATGAACTCAAGGTCCTTGCCCTTCATTTCTTCAAGCACTTCATATTCTTCTTTTAATACTGCATTTGCCAAAGGTTTTGAAATATAATATACTTCGCCCTTTTTGTCTTCTTTGTCCAATGTTCTTACTTTCAAATAATCTACATCAGGATGCACTGTCAAGGCTACGTTTGACAAAAGTGTCCACGGTGTTGTTGTCCAAGCAAGAAAATATTCGTCTGCGTCTTTTTTCTTGAACTTCACATATGCAGTCATTGTCTTGATTTCTTCATATCCCTGGGCTACTTCGTGGGATGCAAGACCTGTTCCGCATCTCGGGCAGTATGGAAGTATTTTGTGTCCTTCATACATGAGTCCGTCCTTGAACATGTTGTCAAGTATCCACCACTCTGATTCAATGTAATCATTGTTCAATGTGATGTATGGATGGTCAAGGTCTATGAGGTAAGCCATACGTTCTGTCATCTGTCTCCACAGTCCTTCGTAAGTGAATACAGATTCGCGGCACTTTTCGTTGAACTTATCTATACCGTAATTTTCTATGTCTGTTTTATCTTTAAGTCCTAATTGTTTTTCAACTTCTATTTCAACAGGAAGTCCGTGTGTATCCCATCCTGCCTTTCTGTTTACCTGGTAACCTTCCATTGTCTTGTATCGGCATACGGAGTCCTTCAACGTTCTGGCAATTACATGGTGAATTCCAGGTCTGCCGTTTGCTGTAGGCGGTCCTTCATAAAAAATAAAAGGTTTACTGTCTTTTCTTGTTTCAACGCTTTTGTCCAACAGGTCAATTTCTTTCCAGTATTGTGATATCTCATGCTCGTTTGTTTTATAATCGGCCTTTGATATGTCTTTAAATAGCTTCATCTTTTCCTCCTGTGTTATAATATCATAATAATCGGTTTATTAGTTTCATTCCGAATTGCTGCCTGCGTCTTCATTGTGTGCGGAAAGTATTGAATTTGAAAATCATATCCTTAGCCAGCCGTACAAATTGTATATTTCACAATGTCAGGATAAACAAAAATCCCATGTCTAAAGACATGGGACGAAATCCGCGGTACCACCCAAATTACATATAAATAAATTAAATATGCATCTTGAAAATTTAACGCATTTATACGTAATTTCTTACTCTTCTTCGGAAATTAAACTCATGGATGATTTTCGCTGCATTCAGAATTACAATCTCCCACCAAATGATTGCATCTCTTTGAATCCTACTGCAGTTACTCTTCCAGTCACCGTCATTATTATTCTTTTGTTTCTGTATTATGATATATTAAAAAGTTTTTAAAGTCAAGGAATAAATTGATTTTTTTCTGAAAGAATAATTAAATATGAAATTCACAAACAAGGAGGATACCATGGAATATCCGAGGGATTCATACTGGCACAATACAGCTGGCAGCAAATCAAAAACATCCGAAAACAAGGACAGTCTTGACGGTAAAAAATTCGACCTTCTTATAATAGGAGGAGGCCTGACGGGACTGACTACAGCCTATCTGTTGAGAAACAGCGGCTTTAAAATAGGCATAATTGAAGCAACCAGTATAGGTTACGGAGTGACCGGTTATACAACTGCAAAAATAACCGTGCAGCACAGCCTTATTTATGATTACCTTATTAATAGTTTTGGTTTGGATGAAGCACGTCAATATCTGAAAGCAAACCAGGAAGGTTTAAATCTTGTTAAATCAATAATTAATGAAAACAATATAGACTGCGATTTCAAGGAGCAGACAGCGTATGTGTATGCTTTGGATGAAAATGAAATAAAGCAAATAAAAGCTGAGTTTGAAGCTTACAAGAAACTTGGAATTGATAGTTTTTACGCTGAAAATACACCTCTTCCAAACAACGCCCTTGCTGCTGTAGGAGTGAAAAACCAGGGCCAGTTCAATCCGTTAAAATATCTGTACAAACTTTTAGACATCATAATGAAGACTGATTCATGTGAAGTTTATGAAAATGTAAGAGCTTTAAACATTGAACCTCACAGCGAGAGCATTACTGTTTCAACTGAAAAAGGAAAAATTTATGCAGACAAAGTTGTTGTTGCTTCCCATTATCCTTTTGACGACAGCTTCGGATTGTACTTTTTAAGGCTTTATCAGGATAAATCATATATAATTGCTGCCAAAACCCATGAAGAGCCTTTTGAGGGTATGTACATAAATGTCAACGACCCAATATATTCAATGCGCTATCAGTTTTCAGACAAGGAAAATGTGCTGCTTTTAAGCGGAGGCAATCACCGTGCAGGAGAAAAGGACAATGAGGAAGAATCCTACAAGGAGCTTGAAGATTTCCTGAACAAAAACTTCAAGAATGCTGAAATTGTGTCTAAATGGTCAACCCAGGACTGCATGACCTACGACAACATCCCCTACATCGGCCATTATTCCAACAGTTTTGAAAATCTGTATGTGGCAACAGGCTTCAAAAAATGGGGCATGTCTCATTCAGCTGCTGCAGCATTGATCTTACGAAATAAAATTTTAAAAATTGATGATGACTATTCCGAAATTTTCGACCCTTCAAGATTCACTCCTCTGCAGTCTTCAAAGGAATTTTTGTCTTCAGTGAAAAGCATAGTTGCGGGATTCATGAAAAGAATTGCAATAGTTCCCGATGAAATACTTGAAGTAAATGAAGGAGAAGGAAAAATTGTGAACTACAACGGCAAAAAGGTTGGAGTTTACAAGGATGACAAGGGTGATTACTTCTGCATCAATCCCGTGTGCTCACACCTTAAATGCGGTGTGTCATTCAATGAAGCAGAAAAAACATGGGACTGCCAATGCCATGGCTCAAGATACGACATAAAGGGAAATGTACTTGAAGGACCAACAGTAAGACCGCTGGATAAAGTGACAATAAATTTAAAATAGCAAATATATAAAAGCCGGGCGGACACGAGGTCCGCCCCTACATTTGGAACATCAAATTTATTTTATTGAAATATTTTTTATTCTTCAGGAACTTCCATTCCGTAAATCTCATACACATCTTTTGTGTACTTGTCTTCATTGTCATAAATGTAAAGAGGAGGGTCGAATTTAAGTTCAGGATTACCGTTCTTGGAAGCCCTTATGAGGACCATGTTTGGTTTTTCTGCTGCTCTCGGGTGAACAAAGCGAATTTGCTTAGGCTCAAGCCTGTATTTTCGAAGAAGGCAAATTATATCAGCCAGACGGTCAGGACGGTGAACCATGTAAAAACGTCCATATTGTTTCAAAAGCATTGCAGCAGTCCTTATGACGTCTTCAAGGGAGCATTTTATTTCATGCCTTGAGATTGCTTTTTTATCCGTTGGGTTTACGATGCCGCTGTTGCTCAGCTTGTAAGGCGGATTTGAAATTACAGCATCAAATGAATTGGGCTCCAGATATTTTCCTGCATCATTTAAATCAATGTTTAAAACTTCAATTTTATCCTGCAGGTTGTTGAGCTCCACGCTTCTTCTGGCCATTTCTGCAACTTCTTCCTGAATTTCAACCGCATATGCCTTGGAATAATTTTTCTTTCCGCTTAACAAAATGGGAATGATTCCTGTTCCGGTTCCCAAATCCACAATTTTTGAATTATTTTTAATGTCGCAGTAATTTGTCAAAAGCACTGCATCCATGCCAAAGCAAAACCATTTTTTGTTTTGTATGATTTTTAAGCCGTTGCACTGCAAATCCTCTATTTTTTCATCTTCCTTGAGCAATATGTCCATATTGTAACCTTTCATATATATAATATAACATCCATCATATTCTATCTTTAATCTTTAATCTTTAATCTTTAATTCTTAACTCTTCACTCTTAATTCTTAACTAATAATAGCGCTGTCTATGAGTTTTT
>NZ_JAJUJR010000116.1 GCF_029265225.1 Sedimentibacter sp. | reverse complement strand
TGAAATTGATGCCGGAGCAACAAGACCTGCTATCAATGTTACAACTATAGGAAACAAAAGTCTTGTCATTCTTGAAACGCTTTTTGGATTATATTTCATCCTTATTTTGCGGTCTTTTTCAGTAGTGCACAATTTTATGGCAAATGGCTGTATTATTGGCACCAGTGCCATATATGAGTATGCCGCCACGGCTATTGGCCCTATGTAGTTGCTTTTTAAAACCTGTGAAACCAAAATCGATGTAGGACCGTCAGCCGCTCCTATTATTCCTATGGAAGCAGCATCTGTAAGAGAAAATCCAAGCAGTGTTGCAACCGTAACTGTAGCAAAAATTCCGAACTGAGCTGCAGCTCCAAAAAGCAACAGCCTTGGATTTGACAAGAGAGGCCCGAAATCAATCATGGCTCCGATTCCTATAAACAATAATAGAGGCATCATTTCAGAAGCTTCTATTCCAACTTCAAAAAGCCAATCTATTATTCCCTGTACTTCGCCGATTCCTTGCAGCGTCTGATTCAATACCCCTGAAGCAGGTATGTTTACTAAAATTGCACCAAATCCCATGGGCAGCAACAGGGATGGTTCAAGTTCCTTTGCAATTGCCAAATAAATCAGGGTGCCGCCTATAATCCACATTAAAATTTGCTGCCAAGTAACCTGAGTAATACCGTTAGTTAAAAATTCCATTTTCCGCTCCTTTTTGTTTATTCTTGTGTATTCTATTATAAATAACTTCAATAAGCAATTATACATAATCCTCAAAATTATTCTTATTTAGGACAAATCATGACTATTTATTTAAATTTTGCAGAAAGTGCTCATTAGCATCCTTGTACCTTTAATTTGCTCATTTTTTCTGACTAAGTTTATTTTCGAATGTTTTTCTGCAAGAATTGCTTCATTTCCTGCATTTTTCATGTTGTTTACACCTTATTTTCTATGGTGAAATCCACTCTGTAGCCGTTGTCAGCCATTTTAAGGAGCACATCATTTTCCTGTCCGTCTTTTGCTGCTTTTACTACAGTCTCCTTATTTTTCAAAAGCTCCTGAACACTTTTATTTGTAAGAACTACGCCGTTTTCCGCAAGAATCTTGTCTTCCTTCCATATGGAAAATTTGCAAGACGGAAAATTTTTATATCCTGTACAGAAAAAATTTTTTTTGCTTTCGTATATTTCTCTGCCGCAGCGAGGGCATAAGCCTATTGCATTGCTTTTTGTCTTACTGTTTGTACTTTCAAAATTCACATTTTTTGCAGAGCTTAATTTGCCTTCTTTTATTATTTCAGCTACATATTTTTTTATATCAACTATGAAATCCTTTGAAGATGCTTTTTTTTGTGCGATTTTTCCAAGCTCGCTTTCCCATTCTCCTGTTAAATCCGGTTTTTTAAGCTTATCATGCACAATTTCAATGAGCTGTATTCCATTTTGAGTGGGTACCAGGTTTTTTTTGTTTCGTTTTATATAACCCACAGAAATTAACTTTTCAATTATTCCAGCTCTTGTGGCTGGTGTTCCAAGACCTATGGATTTCATTTCTTCTCTCAGTTTTTCGTCTTCAATCTGCTTTCCTGCAGTTTCCATGGCAGTGAGGAGAGTTGCTTCAGTATAGGGTTTCGGCGGTGAGGTTTTTTTTGTTACAACCTTCACTTCCTTTGGCATCAGCTTGTCGTTAAGGCTGAGATTTGTGGTTATTTCCTTGTCCTCTGAATCTTCCTTCACCTTTCCGAGCATTATGTCTTCTACTTCCTTCCAGCCCGGTATTACAACTTTTTTTCCTCGTGCCTTAAACTTGTCAATTTCAATTTTAAGTTCAATGTCCGTCTGGTCATATTCCTGTTTCCTGTCTAGTACTGCAATAAACCTTGCAACAATGAGCCTTAATATGTTTTCTTCTCTTTCCGGAAGCTTGACGTTTGAAACCGTCCTGATGTTAGGCGTCACTATTATGGCGTGATGGTCAGTAACTTTTGAATCATCAATCACTCGCTTGTCAGCGTTGATCTTTTGCTTTAATACCTTGTCAACGCAATATTCGGAGCCCTTCCATCCTGCTCTTATGTTCTGAAGAAGCCCTTCAAGCTTTGGCTTCATGTCCTTTGTAAGATAGCGTGAATCAGTTCTTGGATAAGTGGCAAGCTTGTATTTCTCGTAAAGGTTCTGGGCTGCATCAAGTGTCTGTTCCGCTGAATAGCCGTATCTCCTGTTGCCGTCTCTTTGAAGCTCTGTCAGATCATACAAAAGAGGTCTATCAACTGTAGCCCTTTTAGTCTGAAGCTTTGTTACAGTTGCTTCCTTGTTCTGGCACCTTGCTGCAATTTCTTCAGCCTTTTCAAGCTCGTCTATTCTTGTTCCGTCCTTGTTGAACCATGTGGCCGTAAACATTTCACAGTCTGCAGCAACCTCATAAAAAGGCTGCGATACAAATTCGTCGATTTCCTTCTGCCTTGATACTATCAATGATAATGTTGGTGTCTGAACCCTCCCTATGGTAAGCATCTGGTTGTACTTAACCGTAAAGAGCCTTGTAGCGTTTATTCCCACCAGCCAGTCTGCCTCCGAGCGCGCCTTTGCAGACTGGTAAAGGGCAAAATATTCCTTGTTGTCTTTAAGGTCCTTGAATCCTTCAAGAATTGCCTCGTCTGTCATGCTGCTTATCCATAGCCTCTTTACGGGCTTGCTGCAGCCAGCATTAATATAGACGTAACCAAATATGAGCTGTCCTTCGCGGCCGGCGTCGGTTGCACATATTATTTCATCGATGCTGTCATCAAGCATTAGTCTTTTCACTGTTTCAAATTGTTTTTCAGTGGAAGGATTGACCATGTATTTGAACTGTCTTGGAAAAATGGGAAGGTCATTTACATTCCAGCTTTTATATTTCGGGTCATAATCCTCCGGATATGAAAGCTGAATCAAATGTCCGACGCACCATGTTATTTTGTAATCCTGGCTTTCCATATAGCCGTCTCTTGAACAATTTATGTTCAAAACCCTGGCAATGTCCTTTGCCACTGACGGTTTTTCAGTAACTATCAATTTCATACAAATTCTTCCTTTTTTATTGCTTTGCCTGATAATTATAGCATAAAACCCATTGCATGTCCTTTCTTTTTTTACAAAGAAACTTACTTGCAAAATTTCGATTCATTATAGACATCTGCACATTCATAAGCTTAATTAATGTGTTGATTCATATATATCTTTGTGTTATATTATGTAAAAATTAATTTGATTATAAAAGTATTTTAATCAAAATATTAAGTTAATATTTCCACATGCGGATACAATATTGCCTTTTTGCCCTCCAAAAAAATAAAAGGCAGAAAGAAACCAGTTGCCTGGTTTCTTTTTTTTTGCTTTTAACATTATTTTTGTTCCTTCATATAATACAACATTAGTCTATGTAGGAGGTATTCAATTGAAGGAAAAGCATTTTTTTGCAGGCAGCAATACGTCGCATGGTTTTTTCAGTTACTTTGACCATATTTTAAAAACAGATGAAGCAAAACACATTTATATTTTAAAAGGAGGACCTGGTGTTGGCAAAAGTACCTTCATGAAGAAATTTGCTCAAGAAATGCTTAAGAAAGGTTACTCTGCAGAATTTGTTCATTGCTCCAGCGACAACGAAAGCCTTGACGGAGTTGTCATTCCCGAACTTAAAATTTCACTCATTGACGGCACGGCTCCTCACACTGTTGACCCTTCCATTCCAGGGGCAGTTGATGAAATAATCAACCTCGGCATCTATCTTGACCAAAGTTCTCTTGAGAAACACAGAGCACAAATAATGCAGCTCATAAAAAGCACATCAAGACTGTACAAAAGTGCCTACAGATACCTTGAAGCAGCAGGAATCATATGGGAAGAAATAAATTCGATTTATGACCAGTACATGAATCAGGATGAATTCAACAGCATGGTAAACAAGGCAAAGGAAATGTTGTTCCAGGATACACCGCAAAGCATCAAAAAAGGGAAAATGAGAAAGCTTTTTTCTGAAAGCTACACATCTGTCGGATATGTAAACTATACCCCTTCTCTTTCAAGCGGCAGAATAATATGGGCAGTAGTTGGAGAAGACACAAATTACACATCATTGTTTTTAAATGCAATAGCTGAGGAAGCTTCAGACAAAGGCATGAATACGGAATGTTTCTTCAGGCCACTTGACCCCACCAGGCTTCAGCATCTTTTCATTCCTGAAAAAAATCTTTTTATAATGAGTGCAGAAACAAGCATGAGCATACATTATGATGAAGTCTTCGACATGCACCTCATAATGGACACTGAAAGCATTAAGACACGTATTTCAGAAATTGAAAACAACCTCCACATGCATGACATACTTGTCAAAAATGCCCTGGAAAAATTGGCAGCCTCCAAAAAGGCTCATGAACTTCTTGAAATTTTTTATGTTAACAGCATGAATTTCAACGGCGCAGACGAATGCTTCAACAGCGTAATTTCAAAACATACATAAAATTCAAGGAGGTTTGTTTATGGTATTAACTTCAATGCACTATCTGTATATGGTGATGGTTGTCATCATACTGGTTATCATGCTCATGAAAAAGGATATTGTTATTCCTTGCATTATCGGTATTTTCGCAATGGGTTACCTTTATTCCGGCAGTATTGTTGTGGCCGTACAGTCAATTTTCAACACTCTCATTTATGCGGGCAATGAATTTTGGGGTATTATAGTCATTATTTCCCTTGTAGTTGCAATGTCAAAGGCACTTCAGGAAATAGGGGCTGACGTATTGATAATGTCTCCAATAAAAAAGGTTATGGTAAATCAATCCATGGCATTTTGGGGATTAGGCATAACCATGATGTTCATTTCATGGCTTGTGTGGCCCAGCCCTGCAGTTCCTCTTGTTGGGGCAGTACTTCTTCCGGCAGCACTGAAGACAGGGCTTCCTGCAATTTACGCAGCAGTAGCCATGAATCTGTTCGGACACGGCATCGCACTTTCCAGCGACTTCTTCATTCAGGGAGCTCCATCCATAACTGCTGCAGGAGCAGGAGTTGATGTGACGGAAATCATTTCTGCTTCCGTGCCTATTTGGCTCACCATGTCTGTAGTGACCGTTGCAGTTGCATTTTTTATGATGAAAAGAGATCTGAAGAAAAATCCTCAGCTTTATGTTCATGAAGATGAAATAGAAGCTTCTGAAACAAAGGCTCAGGGAAAGACAGCAAAGGCAATTGCCATATTCACTCCTCTGGCATTCATACTTGACATTGCGGCAATGTTAAAACTCAATCTTGCAGGAGGAGATGCCACAGCTCTGGTAGGAGGAACAGCTATCATAATAATGCTTGTAACGGTGCTAACAAGCTTTAAACTGAAGGATGGATTTGAACTTACGGTGGACTATATCAAGAAAGGATTTTCTTTTGGAATAACAGTATTTGCTCCTGTAATCTTCAGAGGAGGATTTTTCTTCCTTGGAAACCAGGGAGGAGCAACAGCAGTATTCGGCGAAGGAGCTCCAGGCATATTGAATGACATCAGCATATTCCTTTCAGAAAATGTTCAGATGACAAAGCTCTCTACAATTTTAACCCAGTCGGCAGTATCCATAATCACAGGCCTTGATGGTTCAGGTTTCTCAGGCCTTCCAATTGTAGGAACACTGGCATACACATTTTCAAATGTCATAGATATAAACATGGCAGGTCTAGCTGCTCTTGGCCAGGTAATCACAGTTTGGTTTGACGGCGGAACAGTAATACCATGGGCTGTTATTCCTGTTGCTGCCATATGCAACGTAAGTCCTCAGGATCTTGCAAGAAAGAACCTCATTCCTGTTCTCTGCGGTATAGCTGCTGCAATAGCAATTTCCATGATAATACTATAAGCAATTAAGAATTAATAATGAAGAATGAAAAATGAATGAAGGGAATTTTGCCTGGCAAAATTCCCTCCTTTAATTCTTAACTCTTCACTCTTCATTCTTAATTTAGTTACTGTTTCATTACTTTTTTAAGATATTGTCCTGTGTAGGATTTTTTCACCTTTGCCACATCTTCCGGAGTTCCCTGGGCAACTATTATTCCGCCGCCGTCTCCTCCTTCGGGTCCTAAATCTATGACATAGTCTGCCGTCTTGATCACATCAAGGTTATGCTCTATTACAACCACTGAATTTCCTGCCTCCACAAGCTTGTTGAGAACTTCAACCAGCATGTGAATATCAGCTATATGGAGACCTGTAGTAGGCTCATCCAGTACATACAGAGTTTTCCCCGTTCCTTTTTTGCTCAATTCATAGGCTAATTTAACGCGCTGAGCTTCTCCTCCCGACAATTCCGTTGAAGGCTGGCCGAGCTTGATGTAACCCAGTCCAACTTCCTGCATTGTTTTTATTTTGTTGTAAATCTTTGGGATGTTCTCGAAAAACTCCATTGATTCATCTATGGTCATGTCAAGAACTTCTGCAATGTTTTTCCCCTTGTACTTGACTTCAAGAGTTTCTCTGTTGTATCTCTTGCCCTTGCAAACATCGCACGGAACATACACATCAGGGAGAAAATGCATTTCTATTTTTAATATGCCATCGCCTCGGCATGCTTCACATCTTCCGCCCTTAACATTAAAGCTGAACCTTCCCTTTTGATAGCCTCTTTCCTTTGCTTCAAGTGTCATTGAAAAAATGTCCCTGATGTAATCAAATACTCCCGTATAT
>NZ_JAJUJR010000263.1 GCF_029265225.1 Sedimentibacter sp. | reverse complement strand
GACCCGCTGACTTCCATAATTTACAGTTCAAATCCTGACAACATTGTTCACACCATGGTCCAGGGAGAATTTTTGAAGTATGACGGAAGACTGATGAAGGATACAGACACTGTGCTTAAAAATGTGCAGAGAGTTAAGGACAGGATTCTTATGAGAGGAAAAGGAAAAAGCAAGGTAAATTACAACTGATTATAAATCATTAATCATGGGGTGAAGAAATGGAGAATATTGTTAAAGATTCCGGCAAGGTGACTCTCTGGACAAGACAGGACATAAGAAGCCTTCAGGAGCTTGAAAAAAACGGGGTAATAAGGATTACAGAGGATAATCTTATTGAAAAATTTGATTTGATTTCAGGGCACATTATTTATTTGTACAAATGGTTTGTTGATGCTGCAAATAAAATTGTACCAAAGCCAGAAGGCGTGGAGTATCCCATATGGTGCTCCATAAGCGAAGAATACATGCTTCGCCCCACAACAGATCAGGTTGTGTACGTTCTTGAGGTAGACAAATCAGAAATAATATATTTTGACGGTTTGAAGTGGGACTATGTTCTTAATCACCACTATGTGCCAAAGGATAAAAATGACGAGCAGGAATATGCCAGGGAAATGGAAAGCAAGGGATACAAAAATTCTTTTTCATTTGTAGATGAAAAAACAGCTCACTTTTATCCTCAGGAAAGAAAAAGGGTCATGGACAGCTGGATGAGAGTTTTTGAAACAGACGTCTGGGATAAGTTCAGGATTCAGGCCAACATATGGGAAATAAGGACGGACATGATAAAAGATATTTTAAAAGTATAAGGGGATAATTATGGAAAAGGAATCTGTAGTAAAAATGTGGAAGGATTATCTCTTTTCCTTGGGAGAAGATGAAAAAAACACAAATAAAACATACAGCGCATGGTATTTCTGCGACAATGAACAAGACGCAGATGAACTTGCAGAGCTGGTTTTAGAAGGAACAAAAAAGGCAACGGCTTCACTGTTTGCAACATATGAATTTGAAAATGAAGTACCTCCCAAAGAGGGAGACCACAGCATCATAATAAACTGGCGGGGAGAAGCAAAATGCATCATTAAGACAACAAATATAGAGGTTGTACCATTCAAGGATGTAACGGAAGAATTTGCAAGAACAGAGGGAGAAGGAGATAAGTCCCTAAGATACTGGAAAAATGCGCACTGGAATTATTTTTCAAGGGAATCCAGGTTAATTGGAAAAGAATTTGATGAAAACATGCTTGTGGTGTGCGAAAAATTTGAAGTTGTATATAAGTAAAGCTTGCGGAATACGCAAGCTTTTTATATGCACGAAATTAATGTCATCGGCCTTCTGAAGCTCCAAGTTTTCTGGAAAGAAGAAGTGTAAGAAGAAAGGCTGTTGTTACAAATATCACTATTACGCTTATGACGCCTGCCCAGCCGTGTGACTCAAGAAATAATCCTGAAGTGGTTCCTCCGATGCTTGAGCCTGCATAATAAAAGAACAAATACAATGAGCTTGCCTGTGCCTTGTCATGTGCAGCTATTCTTCCTACCCACGCGCTTATTATGGAGTGACAGCCGAAATATCCAAATGTGAGAATTCCTATGCCGAGGATTTTTAATACAAGGCTGTTTCCCAATGTGGTGCATGCTCCTGACAGCATGAGGACCATTGATATTCTTATTATGTTGAATCGCCCGTAAGTGTCGGACATTCTGCTTAAAAAAGTTGAGCTGAATGTTCCCACAAGGTACAAAACGAATATGAAGCTTACCAATGTTGGATTTAAGTTGTATGGCGGAGCTATAAGTTCAAATCCAATGTAATTGTACAGTGACACAAAGCTTCCCATGAGCAGGAATCCCATTCCGTACAGGCAAAGCAGTCTGGGTTTTTTAACATGATTTATGAGCGACTTGATCAAGTTATTGATTTCAAGTTTTCTTGGCACAAAATTTTTCGATGAAGGCAGCAGTTTTAAAAATAAAATGCTGTTTGTCAGTCCTACAATTCCAATGCACAAAAGTGCAAGCCTCCAGTTGAACAGATTGGTCAAAGTTCCTATGATTAGTCGTCCGGCCATTCCTCCCACAGTGTTGCCGCTTATGTAAAGACCCATTGCCGCACCAACATTTTTAGGTTCGAATTCTTCACTGATATATGCCATTGCTATGGCTGGAAGGCCTGCTGATGCAAAGCCCTGCAAAACCCTTATGACCAGCAGGGAAGTATAGTTTGGAACAATTGAAGTTAAAATTGCAAGAACTGAAGAAAGTGTTATTGAAGCAGACATGATAATTTTTCTTCCGTATACTTCTGAAATGGAACCCACAAGTAAAAGGCTGACAGCCAGTGTCATTGAAGCAACTGACAAGGAGAGGCTGGCACTTGCAGGAGAAAGATTGAATTCCTCTGCAAGATTTGTGAATATGGGCTGAGTGCTGTACAATATGGCAAATGTGTTGAATGCTCCCAAAAACAAAGCAGTGCTGGAATTTCGAAATTCCCTGGTGTTTTTTTGTATGTATGTCATTTCTTCCTCCCAAATTATTCAAAAACATGCTGTAATTTTATACCCGCTGTTAAAAAAAAGCAATGAATTTTAACCAAATAAAAGCACAAAATAAATACAAGATTTTCAGGAACAAAAAATTCCTGAAATGCGTCTAACATAAAAACAAAATAGGAGGCTGTATGAAAAATTTAATAAAAAAAGCAGCGGCTGCAGGATTATGCTGCGCTGTACTGACAACAAACACAGTCTATGCGGCGCCTGGAAACACTGCCGATAACATTGGAATCAAATTGAATAATCAGTGGGTTCAGATGGAAGTGAATCCTTTTATAGAAAATGACAGAACTCTGGTAGGGCTTGATTTCATAAGAGATGAACTTGGTGCTGAAGCAAGCTTTTCTAAGGATGGAAAAATAACTGTTGTCAAGGAATATACTGAATTGGAATTCCAGACAGGGAAAAATTATGTGAAGATACAAAAAAACCATGGAGGCTCAGTTCTGGTTGAAACACTGGAAATAGATGCTGCACCTCAGATGGCTGGAAATGAAATTTTTGTTCCTGTTCGATATGTGGCAGAGAACCTTGGGGCAGAAGTGAGCTGGGACAATTCTATTCGCTCAGTTATAATTAAGTTTGACGATGATCTTATAACTGTGGAAAGACCCATTTCTTTTGAGGAAGTTGTAATTGACGGAAGCAATGAAAAGCTGCAAAAATGGCATGAGGACAATTACAAGTCAAGGGGAATGCATTTTTTGGAAGATAAGGGCTGGATTTATGTTTTAATTTCTGCAGGAGAAAAGACAACAGCTGGTTATTCCTTAAAAATTGACAGTGTTACGGAGGTTGCTCCAATGACTGCATATGTTCATGCTACATTGACTTATGCTGAAGGGGACTTTGTGGCTCAGGCTATCACCTATCCAAATGCAGTAGTGAAATTTGAAAAAGCCAATATTGAGAAAATACAATACGATATGGTTGACAAGGAGCTTATTGACGAAGCAGCCAAAGTTGAAAATATTGTCCGAGGCTTTGGAAGCAGGCTGAAGATGGTTTCTCTTCTGGCTCCGGATAAATTACTCAAGGAAAGCATGAATGAAAATTATGGTAAACTTGTAACAAAAGAGCTTCTTGAAAAATGGATGAACAATCCTTCAGAAGCCCCCGGAAGAGCTGTTTCAAGTCCCTGGCCGGAAAGAATTGACATTGAAAGTTCAGAAAAAGTTTCTGACAATAAGTACAAAATTAAAGGATATATTATAGAAGTGACAAGTGTGGAAAAAGCATCAGGAGGAATTGCAGCAAAGAGAGAAATTTCACTTGATGTTGAAAAAATAGGTGGCACATGGATCATAAGCAATGTTGAATTGGGTAATTACCAGTAATTGCCTGAATACAGTCATTTTATAAGAATATTCATAAGTTCAGCCATAG
>NZ_JAJUJR010000270.1 GCF_029265225.1 Sedimentibacter sp. | reverse complement strand
TTCTTCCTGCACTTCATAAGTGCTCAAAAGAGATGGTATGAAAGGCTTCATTTCTTTCAGTTTATTGTTGTACTCTTCTTCAGTTATTGACTCGTATGGCATGAGCTGGTAGAAGCTGTCATCAAGCGAAAGGAAGGAAAGTGCAACAACATCGTCCCAGTTGTCCCAAACCCACTGTTCAACCTGATCCCATTCCTTGTCTCTCACATGTACTGTTATGGAGCAGTTGTGGTCAACGTAATTTTCCATAAACAATTTGTAATTTTCAAGTTGTTCAATTGCCGTAACATCGTATTTTGTCTTGCCCACCGGAGCTTTTTCAGGGAATTCAATAACCTTTGTTGTGCAGGTTTTAATTTCCTGGCCAACTTCAGGATAAATCGGATATCCCAATTCTTCACACACCTTAACCAATGGATCATGGCTGTTGATTCTTACTCTTCTTAAGAAGTATGGAGAATGTGAATAATGCACGCCGCTTGAAACTCCCGGAAGCTGTGACAATGTTCCTTCAGGTTTTATTGTTGTCACAAGAATAGGAGCACCTTCTCCTATTTCGCCTGCATAGCGTTCTGATTCATCCTTGGCTGCATCTCTTAATTTTCTTAAAAGTGCTGCCTGCTGTTCCCTGTCAAGTCCTACGGCATTGACCATGTCCTGCCATCCTGTCAATGAACAGCCTGTTATCTTGTCTCTTTGCTGAACTCTGTCCCATTGTGAAAGTTCGAGTTCAACGCATGTCATTCTGTATGCTGCTCTTGCAGAAAGTCTCTGTGCCTTTAAAAGTCCCTTTTCATCAAGATTTCCATTTTCATCGACAAATGCATACACGTTTACCGTAGTAAGGTTGCAAAGACCCTTGTTGTCCAGCAGAATTTCGCCGCATGGGTTTACTCCGTTCATGTTTGGTCTTCTCTTGTTTCCTGCTTCTTCATTAACCCAGCCAGGCTCGCCGGAATAACGCATTTGTTCAATCTGCCACTTAAGCTGTTCACGTGTAGGTTTTTTCCTGTAGTAAATTGAATTGTTGCTCATGGAGCGGTGAATTATGTCCTTATCAACTATCCACTGTCCGTCTATTTGTTTGTACAGCTTGTTCTTAGCTTCGATGCAGTCAGTGTCGTCATAGTCGATAAGCATTATTTCAGCTGTTCTCCTAACTCCTCCAACAACTACATTTTCTCCTATTATGTTTGCAATGTCCAGGCAGTCTATTGGCTTAAGCTTGAATCTTTCCTTGCCTTCTATTGTGCCGCGTTTCTTAATCACAGAGTCTATTTTAGAAAACATGTTTTTCATGCTTGAATGTCCGCTGGCAGTTCCTCCGAAAGTTTTGAGAACTTCTCCCTTTGGTCTTACATTGTTGTAATTTATAATAACAGTTGTAATGTTTCTGTATTCGCTGCTTGTGATGAAGCTCAAGAAATGATCAAGGGCCTGAACCCAGCCTTCCTTGCTGTCTCCAACGATTATTTTTACAGAGTTGTTCTGAGTAAATTCAACACCTGTGTTGTCTTCCCTTTTTAATTTTTCAACAGGAGAATAATCTTCATGCATGATTTTGTAGTTTGATCTTATTTTAGGAAGTTCTTCAACATCCTTTTTCAATATTCTTACTCCTACACCTGAACCAATCATGAGCAGGTAGAACAAATCTCTGAAGGCATGGAATTCATTTATTATTTCAAATGCACAGTTGAAATTTGCCATAGGGTAATTATATGAAACAGGAGTTCCGCCTACCCAGAATGTCCTGCCTGAAAGGAACTGCTTCAGGTTGAATATGTTGTCGTATAATTGCTCTGCTTCTTCCTTCTTTGTAGGCACAAGGCTGCAGTTGTATTCAACCGCACGTCTTACGGTTTCCCACCAGTATTCTCTTCTTCTTTCTTCAGGCAGCCATCTTGAATATGTTCTGTAATAAACAAAGTTTCCAAGCTGGTTCATGGGAGAGCCCACATGTTTGTAATGGCTTATGAATTCTTCGCTCAAAAGTTTATAGTCTTTTCTTTTGCGGGAATCCCTGGATTTATCTCTTTCGTATCTGTACAATATGTATTTTTTGGCAACATCTTTTCTCTTGCTGTCCATAAGTTCATTTTCTACCATGTCCTGTACCATTTCAACAGGTACTGGAAAAGATTTACCTGAAATTTCTTTTTCGATTTTGCTGCTTATTTTTCTTGCCAGCTCTTCATCCACCCCGTCCTTTGTTTCCTTCATAGCCTTGATTATGGCACTGGTTATTTTATCGGCATTGAAGTCAACGAAGTTTCCAGTTCTTTTCAATATTTTTATCATACAATCCCACTCTCCATAGTTCTTTTATATTTCATCTTTTGCTACACTACATATTGTAGCATCGATGTAGTATCATGTCAATATATAGTATGCCGTGCTGTTTTTTGACAAAATATATTTATATTGAAATATCCACATTTTATATAAAAAGTAAAAATTTACTTTGCTGAAATTTCAAGGGTTTCCTTATTTCTTAATAAATCTTAACAAACTTGTCTGATAAAATTTATATTCCTTATATATTCCCCACTAAAATAATTATCGTCTGCCAACTCGTAATGTGAAGAGGTATATGCTATATTATTGCAAATTTTCCTCATTTTCCTGTCAAGAAGAAACATTGAAGCACCCTTTCCTGCTCCGTTGCCCAGGGATTTTATGTCAGGAAGGCCTTCAGGCAGCAATCCAACATACAGTGCATTATTCATGTCGATGTAGCTTCCGAACGCTCCGGCAACCATTGCTTCATCCACATCACCTGCATTTTTTCCCATAGCTTTAAGCAAAGCCATGCATCCTGAGCATATGGCACTTTTGGCAAGCTGAACCTGCCTTATATCCTTTTGAGTAATGTATATTTTCTTTTCATTGTTCTCATAAATTATGAAGCAGTTTTCTCCGTCAATTGCTCTTAAGTTTTCAAACAGAGAAGATTCCGGATTCATTTCTTTATATTCATGGCTTGTCAGCATTCTTCCCGTGTTGTCTATTATGTTGTTTCTAAGCATTTCAGCTGTTATGTCTACTATGCCGGAACCGCATATTCCATCAGGCTCCGTATCTCCGATTACCTTAAGTTCAACAGAGTCACATTTTATTCTAAAGTGCTCAACAGCCCCCATGGTTCCTCTCATGCCAAACTTGATGTTTCCTCCTTCAAGGGCCGGGCCGCATGCTGTTGAAGCAACCATGTAACTGTCAGTCTTTCCTGCTGCAATTTCTCCGTTAGTGCCAAGATCAACTACAAGCTTGAAGGTGTCTTTATTTCCTGCTGCAAGAAGAACGGCAGTTGTGTCTGCGCCCACAAATCCTCCAAGAAGAGGAAGAAACACAACTTTGCACCTGTCCGGACAGTTTAAATCTATATCTTCGCCAAAGCATTGAACGTAATCTCTGGTGATGCTTGTAAAAGGGCTTGTTCCAAGCCTGTCTGGCCTTAATCCGAAAAACAGATGCTGCATGGTGCTGTTGCCGCAGAAGACAACATTATACATGTTGTCAGCCAAAAATGGAATTTCAATATTTGCTTTCTCCGCCAAATTGTTCAAAGTATATATAATTTTTCCGCTGAGCTCTTCTATTCCCTCTGTGCTTGAACCTTTGAATATTCTGCTGATGACATCGCCCCCCCATGATGACTGGCTGTTAGTGTCTGAATATGACTTTATTAATTTTCCTGTGTTCATGTCGTATATGTACATGACCACCGTTGTGGTTCCAATATCAACGGCTGCACCGTATAAAAACTCACGGGTATCATTTTTTTGCACGTCAATTATTTCGTCCTCATAG
>NZ_JAJUJR010000368.1 GCF_029265225.1 Sedimentibacter sp. | reverse complement strand
GAAATAGCCCCTTATGCTGCAGGAATTCCTGAATTTATTATTCCTTTCACAACAGGATTGATAAAAGAACCAACATGCATTTATTAAATAAAAAATACAGCAGAATTTTCTGCTGTATTAATCTTTTTATAAAACCAGTGAAGGTGGAGCGTAAACTCTTGTTGCCAGCTCTTGGTTCAGCATGTAAAGCCCTTTTGCATCTGATCCGAAAACATTGTATTTTAAAATCAAATCTTCTGCATTTTTTTCTTCTTCGCCTTGTTCCTTGATGAACCAGTCTAAAAACTGCATTGTGCGATAATCCTTTATATTGGAAGCTTCACTGTATATATTGTTGATGGAAGCTGTAACAAACTGCTCATGTTTCAAAGATTCCTGAAGCGGTGACATGAAACTTGAAAATGTGATGTTTGGTGCTTTTATTTCTGTGAGTGTAACTTTTTCTCCGTTGTTTTGCAGGTACTGAAGGAATAAAAGTGCATGGTCTCTTTCTTCCTGTGCCTGAACCTTGAACCAGTTTCCAAAGCCGCTAAGCCCTGCTTCATTATAGTAATTGGACATATCCAGATATAAATATGCCGAGTAAAATTCTTTGTTTATTTGTTCGTTAATCAAACTTGATACTTTTTCATTCAACATGATAAATCTCCTTTAAGTAATCTATTTAGTATATAGATACCCAAATCAACTCAAATAAAACAAAAAATATGAATTTCTCATTAACTTATTTTTACCGTTGTCATATACTACATGGAGGTGATTCTATGATATGTGATGAAAAAGTGGCTGCAACGGGTATAAGCAACGGACGTTTAATGCTTTTCTTGATGGAATTATGCGGTGATGATTACATATGCAAAAAGGCACTTGACTTGAGCAGACTGGAAAAGGCGGCAATACACAGCATTATTACCCATGGGAATTCTGTGTATATGGCTGATTCATTCAACAACAAAATTTACAAATATGACTTTTCTGATGGTGAATTTTCTGAAACAACAGTTGGAAGAGATCCGCGTCACATGTTCATTTACAATGGCGCCATGTATGTATCGAATTTTGATTCCGACAATATTTCAGTAATAGATCTGTCGACTTTTACACTGACAGAATCAATTCCTGCAGGCATAAAGCCACACGATGTGATTGTAGCTGAAAAAGACAAAATGCTGTACACAACATGCTATGAGGAGAACATTGTAATAGAATATAATTTGTTAAATGAAAAGAAACGTTATTTCACCACAGACGGAAAGCCCATGCACCTTGTTTTATCAGATGACAGCCTTATTGTGATGACATACTTTGTAAACGGAAATGTTCACACGAAAATAAACTTCATGGATTTGCATAGTGCAGATGTTAGGGATGTAATAGAAATAGAAGGGCTTGCTTCAGATTTTTTGCTGAACAACAACATGATTTACATAATAAACATAGTTGATAAGAGTATTTACATTGTTGATGCATTAAAAAGAAAAATAATGAAAAAAATCTATCTTGGAGGTTATCCTGAAAGCATTTCTTCCGGCAATAAAAACATTTATGTGACAAACTCCAAAAAAAACCAGATTGTGTCCATAGATAAGGAAAGTTTTACAATAAACGGAACAATAGAATTGAATTTTGTTCCTGACTGCATTAAGTCTATTTAAGATCTGAAGTCAGCGTGTTAATGATGCTGCCGAATATTTCTTCAGGATTTGAATCCCATTTTTTGCATATGTTTTTGGCTAAATCTTCTGTGGGAACATTTATGCTTAAGCTGAAAATGATGGATTCATTTTCCATGACCTGAAGAGTTACAATATATTCGTCTTCTTTTCTTTTGTAATAGTGGCCAAGCAGTTCCCTTTGCCTTTTAATCTGCTTTTTTAAAAATGAGAAGTTTGTCTCTACTTCCCGGGTGAAATAGTCCGGGAGCTTGTCAGCGAACATTTCAAGTGCAGCAATTCCTGCTTCCGATATAGAATAGTATTCATTGCCATTTTTTGAGTTGAGCACTACGAACTTCGCATCGCACAAGTCGCCCAAAAGCTGCTGAAGAGTAAAATAATCCATGATATTGTGGTCCAATATGTAATTTGTAAGCTCAATATTAGTAAGCGGCATGTTTATGTAATTAAGCATATACAGCAATTTTAACTTATCCTGTGCAATCTTGTTACCGTTTCCCAATTTAGTCCTCCTGGAAATGCTATAGTCCTTTATTTATTATACCAAAATTTAAATTAATAACAATATAAAATATGAAAATTCTTCATGTGGACATTGCAGTTGTTATGATATAAAATTGATATATATAATAATAAGGGGTACGAAATGAAAAAAAAATATTTGTTAATGACAGTTTTATCAGTTGCTTTGCTTGCATCATGCAGCAACATTCAGGGGGAAGTTCCATCATCAGGAAGCAGTCAGCAGCAGGAAGCACCTGTTGAAAATGAAGAAAACACACTTCCTGAAGAAAATCCAGAAACTAATGATGAAAATAAAGACAATGAAGACGAAGTGAATGTTGATCCTGTAT
>NZ_JAJUJR010000082.1 GCF_029265225.1 Sedimentibacter sp. | reverse complement strand
AGAGCTTTTGAATCATATTTTTGCCAAGATTGCTTACACAAAAATCTTTTACAATATTTTTTAATTCTTCAAATTGCAATTTTGTTAAAGTTGTATTATTCATATTCGTTCCTTTCTTATTTAAAAAAATAAGCTATGGAAGTACCAGGTAGATTTATTCAGTTGCACAGTTGCACAAAAATAGCTGCGGATATCCTCCACAGCTATATATTTTCTCAATTTTTAATAAGGAAATATAACATTATAAATATAATGTTTTAGTAGTGTGATTGTATCTTCCATAGACAATGATAATAAGCAAACTCAAATAAGCGTGACATTTTCGTTATCACAGCTTTTGCTTATTATATATTAATTTAATCTATTGGTAAGATACACTCTCTAACATAAAATTCTCCTGTTGATCACTTAAAATCTACAATCTACCTTTAAATTTATTATATTCATTGAAATGATTAATGTCAATAAAAACTTAAACATATTATTCTACACTCATAGGAACTTTTATCACATCTCCCGGATGGATTGAAGCATTATAAATGCTGTTTTCATTAGATATTTCGTAAACCAGTTCCCTTATGTCCGCATTGCTGTCAGCAGCATAGCTTGATGCAATTGACCAAAGTGTATCTCCGTCCTGAACAGTTACCAGGTCAAACTGAGGAATGTCTTTGGAATATGCATTAAAAGTTGCAGCAAATGTAAAAACAAGCATGCTGATTGATAATATCGATAAAAACATAAATCTTCTAAACTTTTTCATATTGTTTACTTTGTACTTGTTTAATATTATCATAATTCACCTCGAACATATTTTCTGTCTTAATTCTAGCAGAACATCTGTTCGATGTCAACATGTTTTTGCAATTTTCTCAAACAAATGTTTGATTTATTGTCAGAAGTATGGTAATATAAAGAAAAACAAAAGAGGTGGAACCATGAATTTTGAAGGCTTAAGCGATAAGCAAGTTAAAATATTGCAATACATAAAGAATGAACTGGCGCTGAGAGGCTATCCCCCATCAATCCGCGAAATCTGCAAAGCTGTAGGTTTAAGCTCTACTTCTTCAGTACATGCACACTTGAATACTTTGGAAGAAAAAGGTTATTTGAAAAAAGGAACGAATAAAAGACGAGCTCTTGAACTTATTGATATAGATGATATATGCTGCAATCTTCCCAAAAAAGAAATAGTAAATGTTCCAATCATAGGCACTGTTACTGCCGGCGCTCCAATACTTGCCGTTGAAAATGTTGACGACACTCTTCCTATTTCCGTAGACTTTGTAGGCAACAAGGAATCCTATGTGCTTAAGGTAAAAGGCGAAAGCATGATTGAAGCAGGAATTTTAAGCGGAGATTTTGTAATTGTAAACTCACAGAACACTGCAAAAAACGGCGACATAGTTGTTGCACTCATAGATGATGAAGCAACGGTAAAGACTTTTTACAAGGAAAAAGATCACATCCGACTTCAGCCTCAAAACAGTTCCATGGACCCCATACTTGTAAAGAATCCTTACATCCTGGGAGTTGTAAAAGCAGTTGTTCGAAAATACTAAACGGATTTGATTAAAATTAATTAAAAATTAATTACAATTAATTTTAATTAATTTCAAAAGGAAGCTGTCAGTAAAGTCAGCTTCCTTTTTTCATGCTAAAGATTATTAATAATATTTTTTACTTCTTCAAATTCCATCATTTTTTCAAGGGACAGCATTACTCCAAGCTTGCAGTGGTCATAGAACAATCCGCCTTGAATGTATGCTATGTATGGAGGTCTCATGGGTGCATCGGCGCTTAATTCAATTGACGATCCCGATACAAATGCACCAGAAGCCATGATTACCTGGTTTGAATAGCCCGGCATATCCCATGGAACAGGTGAAACATGTGCATCAACCGGTGATGCGCTTTGAATAGCTTCGCATATTCTAACCACCATGTCCTTGTTGTTGAACTTGATTGCCTGAACAATGTCGCTTCTGTCGTCTTCAAGTGTAGGAGTAACTTCAAATCCCAATGAACTGAAAACTCCTCCGAAAAGCATAGCACCTTTCACTGCTTCGCTCACTATGTGCGGAGCAAAGAAAAGTCCCTGCAGTGTGTTTCTTGTTGTTCCGAATGTAAGACCTATTTCCTTTCCTACTCCAGGTGCCGTAAGGCGGTTTGCAACCCTGTCTATTATTGCTTTTTTGCCTGCCACGTATCCTCCGGACAGAGAAATTCCTCCTCCCGGGTTCTTTATTAATGAACCGACTATAACATCGGCACCAATATCAGAAGGTTCGATTTCTTCTATAAATTCTCCGTAACAGTTGTCAACCATTATATAAATGTTAGGATAAACTTCTCTGATTTTTGTTATTGCATTTTTAATTTTGGCCAGTGTAAGAGCAGGTCTGAAGCTGTAGCCTGTGGAGCGCTGAATCATCAGAAGCTTTGTTTTCATGGTAACAGCCTTTATTGCGCTCTCCCAGTCGATGTCATTGTTGTAAAGAGGAATTTCCTTGTATATGATTCCTGCTTCCTTCAAATTACATGGTTCATTTCCTTCTTCTCCAAGAACAGTCAGGAGAGTGTCATATGGACGTCCTGAAATGGCAATGGCTTCGTCGCCATGCTGAAGTATGGCTGACAATGTCAGGTAAAGAGCATGTGTTCCTGAAGCAATGGATGGTCTAACAAGTGCATCTTCAGTGTGAAAAACTGATGCAAATATTTTTTCTGCTTTTTCTCTTCCCACATCGTCGTAACCATAGCCGGTGTTCCAGTAGAAGTTTGTATAGTCCAGTTTGTGTTCCTGCATTGCATGGATTACTTTATATTGATTTGCTTCTCTTGTTTTTTCTATTTTTTTAAAATAATACTCTTTAATATCTTTTTCAATTTTTGTTACATAATTATAAACAGTTTCGCTTATGCCAAACTGTTTACATAATATTTCTTCTGTCGACATTTATTACTCCTCTATTATTTCGTTGCTGAAAAGTCTTACCTGCTTGTAAGGCAGTATTGATGTAATTGCATGTTTGTAAACAAGCTGCTGTCCTTTGTCGGTTTCAATGAAAACCACATAATTGTCAAAGCCTATTACAGAGCCTGTAAGTTTGTAACCATTGTTTAAAAATATTGTTATTGTTATTTTTTCTTTTCTTACATTGTTTAAAAAAGCGTCCTGCAAATTGATTGAATTCATACTAAATCTCCTTTCATGGTTAAATCAGGGTTATATATTCATATATTTGTTCTAGAGTTGCATCAATTTTATTAACATTTTCAATGTTAAACCATTTTACATTTTCATCCTTCAAAAACCATGTGAACTGCCTTTTGGCAAAATGTCTGGTATTTCGCTTGAGAATGTTTACGGCTTCTTCAAAAGTGATGTTTCCTTCAAGAAATTCTATAATCTCTTTATACCCTATTGCCTGCATTGAAATCAGGTTTTTTTCAAAACCTTTGTCGAGAAGTGATTTTACTTCTTCAACCAGCCCGTCATCGATCATTTTGTCAACCCTTTGGTTAATTCTTTCGTAAAGGGTTTTTCTGTCCATGCTAAGCCCTATAAGTATGAAGTCATATTTGCTGCTTTTTTTTCTTATGTCGGTGTTCATCTGCGAGAATTTTTTTCCTGTGAGGTCATAAACTTCCAATGCACGTATTACGCGCTTTACATTGTTTTTGTGTATTTTTTCTGCAGATTCAGGGTCAATTTTCTTCAGTTTTTCATAAAGGGCATCTTCACCGTGTTCCTGATGGTAATAAGTGTAATAGTCTCTTAGTTTATCATTGGATTTAGCATTGGAAAAATCAAGATCATATATGAGAGAATTTACATAAAGGCCGCTACCTCCGACAATTACAGGAATTTTACCCCTGGAAAGAATATTGTCGATGTTTTTTTCTGCTTCTGTTTTAAAATCCGAAACAGAATAATTTTCATCAGGGCTTATTAAATCAATCATGTGATGCACTATTCCCTGCTTTTCCTCATCCTTTATTTTTGCGGTGCCCACATCCATTCCTTTGTAAATCTGCATTGAATCTGCTGAGATTATTTCTGTACCCAGTTTTTTTGCAAGTTCCACTGAAACATATGTTTTTCCAACGGCAGTAGGTCCGACTATTACTATTATTTTATTGCTCATTCTTATAATTCCTTTAACTTTGGATTCTTTCAAACATTTTTTCTATTTCATATTTTGTCATTTTTATTATTACCGGTCTTCCGTGAGGGCATGTGTAAGGATTCTCTGTTTTTTTCAGGCTTTCAAGCAGAGCCCTTACTTCTGACACATGTAGTCTGTCTCCGGCCTTAACGGATTTGACGCATGCATTTTTAATGATTTTGTCAAGCAGCAAATTTAAATTGGATTTTCCTGAGTCTTTCAGCGAATCCAAAATGGTGAAAAATACATCCTTAATATTTGAATTTACAAATATGGTCGGAACATTATTTATTAGTATAGCATTAATTCCAAAGTTTTCAACGGAAAATCCCAAATTTTCGAAAATTTCCATGTTGGCTGATGCTGTGCAGTAGTCATCATACGACAAATTTACAACCTCAGGCACTAATAGTTCCTGCTTTATGATTTGTTTTTTGTTGTATTGATTTAGGAATTTTTCGTAGTTTATTCTTTCATGAGCAGCGTGCTGGTCAATCATGAACATTTCTGTTTTATCCGTATTTTCACAGATTATGTATGTGTCCATGACAATTCCGACCACCATGAGTTCCGGAATTTTGCTTTCAGCATGTTCCTCATTGGTTAAAAATGTATGCTGTTCGTAAGGAGTTGCAATTTTGTCCTCTTGATTTTCAAAGATGTCTATGGGTCTTAAGACTGCCTTTTCTTGACTTGATTCTTCTTCTAGTGCAGTTTCGAAGATATCAGGATTATCATCTTCAGTAAAGCTTACTTCCTTAAACTTTATGTTGTCGTAATTTGAACTGTCAGAAAAATCCATGCTGGCATACAGGGATGAACTGTTATCCCTGTGTGGTTTTTCAAACACTGAAAAGCTGCTTGACGGTTCCTTTTTGCCATGATGTTCTTCTTTGAAATAAGTATCGTTTTTTACTTCCTTCATGATGCTCATGGAGTTAAGTGCCTTGTAAATTGCCCTTTTCACTTCATTCAGTACGAATTCCTCATTCTGGAAGCGAACTTCGGTCTTGGCAGGATGCACATTAACATCAACAAGTGAAGGATCCATTTCGATTTTTAAAAAGCATGCAGGATATTTGTTTTTAGGCAGAAGCGTGTTGTAAGCAGCCTCTATGAAATAATTTATTCTCCTGTGTTTTATGAATCTGTCATTTACGAATACTACCTGCTGCTTTCTGTTGCCTCTGTAGTAATTAAGATTTGTTGTATATCCGGTTATTTTTATGTTGTTTTCTTCGTATTCCACCTTCAGGAGTGAATTGTACAAATCCTTTTCGTAAAGGCTTGAAATTGTGTTTAAAATGTTGGCTGTCTTGGGTGTTCTGAAAGCCACAGAGCCGTTGTTTACGTATTTAAACGAAATGTTCTGCTTGCTCAGGGCAAGGGACACAACAACTTCATTGACGCTTCCGCTTTCAGATGCATCGCTTTTCAAGAACTTTTTTCTTGCAGGGACATTGTAAAACAGCTCCGTAACTGTAATAGTTGTTCCAACCGGACATCCCACATCTTCCTTTAATTTTATTTCTCCGCCTTCTATTGACATCTTTATGCCATAGTCATCACTTGCAGTACGGGTGATGACATCCACATGTGCAACTGCTGCAATGCTTGCCAGTGCTTCTCCTCTGAAGCCAAGTGTAAAAAGAGAATTAAGGTCGTCTGATGTTTCAATTTTGCTGGTGCAGTGTCTTCTGAAGGCATCCTCCACCTCATCCTTGTTAATTCCTTTTCCGTTATCGGTTATTCTTATTAAACTTTTACCGCCGTTTTTAATTTCAACTATTATTTCGTCAGCATTGGCGTCAATGGAATTTTCAACAAGTTCCTTGACTATTGACTTGGGGCTTTCAATAACCTCCCCTGCAGCAATTTTGTTGATTGTTTCATTGTCCAACAAGTGTATTTTAGCCATGGTCCACCTTCTTTAAATGTGTCTTGCCTTTTCGATTATATCATTTAAAAGTGTAAAAGCTTTAACCGGAGTTATGTTGTTTATGTCAATGTTTTTGATTATTTCAGAAAGTTCCTTGTATTCCTTGTTCTTGCTGCTTTCCACAGGGTCGGCCTGGAACATGGAAACCTGGAATGTATCAGTTATTCTGTCTTTCTTTTTTTTGGCAAATGGCTTGTTGATGTCGCTTTCATCAAGCTGTGACAAAATTTCCTTCGCTCTTGCCACAACTTCATCCGGAAGACCTGCAAGATTTGCTACCTGTATGCCGTAGCTTCTGTCCACGCTTCCTTCAACTATTTTTCGAAGGAATATTATTTTATCGTTGTCTTCCTTTATTAAAATTCTGTAGTTTTTAACGCTTTTTAACTTGCTTTCAAGCTCGGAAAGCTCGTGATAGTGAGTTGCAAACAAAGTCTTGGCCTTGATTTTTTTTGTAATATATTCAACAACGCTCCAGGCAATGCTTAAGCCGTCATATGTGCTGGTGCCCCTGCCTATTTCATCTAGAATGAGAAGGCTGTTTTCAGTGGCATTGTTCAAAATGTTTGAAACCTCGCTCATTTCAACCATGAACGTGCTTTGTCCCTGGGACAGATCATCAGATGCTCCCACACGTGTAAATATTTTATCCAGAATGCAAAGCTCCGCGTTTTTGGCAGGAACAAAACTTCCTATGTGTGCCAGAAGCGCTATGAGGGCAACCTGCCTCATGTATGTGGACTTACCTGCCATGTTTGGTCCTGTTATTATTGACATGCGGTGTTCCTTGTTGTCAATGTATGTGTCGTTAGGAACAAACATTTCGTTTTTCATTATTTTTTCTATTACCGGATGTCTTCCGTCAACAATTTTCATGCAGCCTGTGTTGTTCATTTTTGGTCTTACATAATTGTTTTTCACAGAAGCAATTGCAAGTGAATTTAAAGTATCTATTACTGCTATTTCAAATGCGGTTTCCTGGATTCTCACAACCTGGCTTTTAATGATTTGTCTTATTTCAAGAAACAGTTCATATTCAAGCTTCATTAACTGCTCGTCGGCATTGAGGATTTTAGCCTCCATTTCCTTGAGTTCCTGTGTGACATATCTTTCGCAGTTTGCCAGTGTCTGCTTTCTTATATAGTGTTCAGGCACATTTTTAAGATATGACTGGGTAACTTCAAGATAATATCCGAAAACCTTTGTGTATCCTATTTTTAAATTCTTAATTCCTGTTGCTTCCCTTTCCTTGTTTTGAAGTTCAGAAATCCAGTTTTTGCCGTGTACCGTAATTTCCTTTATTTCATCAAGCTCTGAGTTGTAATTTTCCTTGATTATTCCTCCTTCTTTAACCGAAATGGGAGGTTCATCTACAATTGAACGGTCTATGAGTTCATAAATATCCCTTAAAGTATCAAAATTTTCATGAATTTCAGCAAACATTTTTGAAGAAAGTTCTGAAAGCTCGCTTTTTAAATCCGGAAGGCTTGAAACAGACTGCTTCAGTGCATTCATGTCCCTTCCGTTGCAGTTTCCGTAAACTATTCTGCTTATAAGTCTTTCTATGTCATATATGCTTTTCAGATACTCCCTGATGTTGTTTGAAGCCATTACATTGCCGTAAAGCTCTTCAACAGCATCAAGCCTCTTGTTTATGAGAACAATGTTTTTTAATGGTTCTTCAATCCATCTTTTAAGCTGTCTTCCTCCCATGGCTGTCATGGTATGGTCAAGAACATGGTACAGTGTTCCCTGACCTTTTTTTCCTCGTACCGTTTCAATGAGCTCAAGGTTTTTTCTTGTGCTTGAATCAAGGTACAGATATTCTCCCACATTGTAAAGGTGAAGCTTGTTGATGTGGTCAAGAGTTGTTTTTTGCGTCTGGTTAAGGTAGTTTAAAAGCATGCCAAGAGCCATGACCGCATAGCTGTTGTCAGAAAGTCCGAATGAATCAAGGGATACCACTTTGAAGTGCTTAAGTATAATTTCCTTGTATTCACCGTAGCTTAGTGGTTCTGAACATGTGATCATGGAATCAATTGCATCATTGTCCGTGAGCTTGTTTGAAATAATTTCAGAAGGATTGATTTTATAAATTTCTTCCTTCAAAAGATCAAATTTGTTGTTTTTTATGTCAAAATCACTCAGTGATATGTTTTCTGTTACGTATAAATCTCCCGTTGATATGTCGGCGTAGCACATGCCGAAGCCCTTATCTATATATGTGCAGCAAAGGTAATTGTTGCTTTTTTCATCAAGCATACCCTGGTCGATTATTGTGCCGGGTGTGATGACTCTTATGACATCTCTTTTTACAATTCCTTTTGCAGCTGCAGGATCTTCAAGCTGCTCGCATATTGCAACCTTGTATCCGTTTTCAATGAGCTTTGAAATGTAACTGTCAATGGCATGAAAAGGAACGCCGCACATGGGCGCTCTTTCTTCCTGGCCGCAGTCACGGCCTGTCAATGCTATT
>NZ_JAJUJR010000022.1 GCF_029265225.1 Sedimentibacter sp. | reverse complement strand
CAGCTGAGCAATACTAATAGGTCGAGGTCTTGACCTCAAAAAATGTCAATCAAGTTTTCCTATGTAATTTTGAAGGTTCTGTAAGAATCTTTTATATATAAACCTAATTAATGGCAAGGTCGCAGTCTCGCATCACAAATTTTTACTCCTTACGGTCGTAAAATTTGGAGCTCGTTGCGTCAGACCTACCAGCAATTTTTCAGAAAAACCTGAAAAATTGGGTTAGGGCTAGAATCTGGTGACTATAGCAAAGAGGACACACCCGTTCCCATCCCGAACACGGAAGTTAAGCTCTTTAGCGCTGATGATACTTGGCGGGAAACTGCCTGGGAAAGTAGGACGTCGCCGGGTTATAAGTACAGTTAAGGCTGTACTTTTTATTTTTTTGACAAATTACTGACTTAATAAACATATAAAAAGATGGGAGATAAAAACAATGTTTTTTCTTCCATTTTTTGTCCTTATTTTTCATGTTATAAATCCTTTGCAGAAAATCAGATACATGTATTATAATATAAGTATATGATAAACAATGCAAAAATGAATTTAAGACATTAATATGAGATGTAGCCATACATAATTCAGGAGGAAAAGCATGTATATTAAGTGTTATGAAGAAGTTAAGAAAATAACCAGAGATTTGGTCGCAGTTCCAAGCATTGTAAGGGAACCAGAAGGAGAAACCAGGTGCGCTGAAAAAATTTATGAATATTATATGTCTTTGGACTATTTTAAAAGGAATCCGGAAAATGTAAAAATAGTCAAGACTGTTGATGACTTTGTTGACAGACACAGTACATATGCTTATGTTAAAGGAACAAAAGGAAACTCCAACAAAACAGTGCTGCTGATAGGTCATCTGGATACTGTAGGAGTTGATGACTTTGGAGACATAAAGGAATATGCATTTGATGCCGAAAAGTTGCCTGAACTTTTTCTGAATATGAATATAAGCAATGAAGTGAAAGAAGATATCCATTCAGGAGATTATATGTTTGGCCGAGGTTCACTGGATATGAAATCTGGTGTTGCAGTCCATATGTATCTGATTAAATATTTCTCAGAACATCCCGAAGAACTTGATGGAAATATTTTGGCGTATGCGGAGTGTGATGAGGAAGATAATTCTCATGGGATACTGACAGGGCTAAAGGAATTCAAGAAGCTTAAGGATACAAAAGGTTTTGAATACATAGCATGTATAAATGCAGATTATTCAACAGGATATAACTTTACAGATGTAAACAGGTATGTTTACTTTGGAAGCATAGGAAAGCTGCTGCCTTCCTTTTATGTAACGGGAAAAGAAACCCATGTTGGCCAGGCATACGGAGGCCTTGATCCAAATCTTATTGTTGCGGAACTAACAAGACTTATTGAACTTAATACAGATCTGTGTGATGAAGCACAGGGTGAGGTTACAGTTCCGCCAATGTCATTAAAGCAGTCTGATTTCAAGGAAGGGTATACAGTGCAGACTGCTCTGGCAGCATATGCTTATTATAACTTTTTTACACACAGCATGTCTCCGGCTGATGTTATAGCTGTGTCCAGACAAAAAGCCGTGGAAGCTTTTGACAATGTGGTGAAGTATGTAAATGAATCTTATAAAAAGTATTGTGAAATAAGCCGTGTGGAATATACAAGACTTCCGTGGAAAACCAGGGTTTATACATGGGAAGAATTTTATGATGATTTAAAAAATAAGCATGGAAATAAATTTACAGATTACATATTTAATTTTGCTGAAAGATTAAATGAAGCTGAGCCAACACTTGACTTAAGATTGTTCAGCATAAGGGTTATTGAAGAGGCATGGAAGTTTGCAGATGATAAATCTCCTGCAATAATAGTTTTTTTTGGTTCAATATTTTCTGCAAGAATTGAAATGACAGGTAAGACTGAAAAAGAAAAAAATCTTTTGGAAGCAGTGAAAAACTCCATTGATAAAGTGCAACACTACTGCAAAAATCCAATCAAGGTCAGAATGTTTTATCCATACATTTCAGATTCAAGCTTCATGGCCTTAAGCGATGATGTTTCAACTATTGAAACCCTTGGGAAAAATATGCCTTCATGGAAAACAAAATACTTTTATGATGTGGAAGAAGTTTTATCAGTGAACGTACCAGTTGTTAACATCGGCAGTTTTGGAAAGGATGGACATAAGTTCACTGAAAGAGTTCATATGAAATATACTTTCGAGAATGTTCCGAATATAACTTACCTGACAATCAGGGAACTTTTAAAGTAATTTAATGTTATTGAACTGTTAAAAACAATAATGATTCATTAGCTCATGTCGCACTTGTTAATTGCAGTAAAAAAAGTTATACTTATTATTGATTATAATATTAACGGCAGGTGCATGATGGACAGAGTGGTTTTTCTGGTAGATATGAATGCCTTTTTTATAAGCTGTGAAGGTACGCGTCACCCTGAAATTGCCGGCAAGCCTGCAGCAGTTGCAGGTGACCCTGAAAATCGAACCGGAATAATTTTAACTGCAAATTACGAAGCGCGAAAATATGGTATAAGGACGGCTATGGTTCTAAGGGAAGCGTTCAGGCTTTGCCCTGATCTTGTTGTAATTGCTCCGGATCACCGCTTCTATGAAGAAAAATCAAATGAAGTAATGGAAATTTTATCATCATACACTCCTGTGGTTGAACAAAACAGCATCGATGAGGCGTGGCTTGATATGACAGGAACCGCAAAAATTTTCGGCGAACCGCTGGAAGCTGCTAAAAATATAATGGAACGAATAAAAAATGAACTTAATTTATGGTGTTCAATTGGTATTTCTGAAAATAAATTTTTGTCAAAAATGGCTTCGGAAATGAAAAAACCACTTGGAATAACAGAGCTGTGGAAAAGGGACATACAGGAGAAAATGTGGATTCTTCCTGTGGGCAGCATGTATGGAGTTGGAAAACAAACTTCCTTGAAGCTTCAAAATATGGGAATGAGAACCATAAAAGACCTGGCCCTTTCAGACAGGGATTATTTAATAAGTAAGCTGGGAAAAATGGGCGGAGAAATTCATCTGCTTGCAAACGGCATTGACATGTCGCCTGTTGCACCTCATTCTGAAGGGGACATGAAATCAATAGGAAGGTCTGTTACACTTTCAAAGGACACCACCGATATAGAATTTGCAAAATCTGTTCTTCTGGAGCTTTCTGATGATGTGGGAATGACTGCAAGAAAGTACAAAAAGAAAGGCCATACAGTGCAGATTGTAATAAAGTATTCGGATTTTAAAAGCATCACAAGACAGATGAGTGTTCCTCCTACTTGTCTTGTGAAGGATATTTATGCTGCAGGAGTGCAGCTCCTTAAAGCCAACTGGAACAGAAATCCCGTCAGACTTCTTGGCATAAGCTTAAGCGGTTTTGATAAAAATTATGAATCAAGACAAATGTCATTGTTTGAACATCCAAAATCAGAAAATGACATTACAGGTAAAAACAAAATCGACAGCCTTGAAAATGCCATACACAACATACGTCAAAAATACGGTTCATCAATAATAAAGCCTGGCGTTCTAATTGACAAGGATAAAAATATTGATAAATAAAATCCTCGGATATTAGTCCGAGGATTTTACCTATGTGCGATTATGTGATTTTTGTTCCTTTGTGTTCTATGTTGAATTGTTTTTTTGCCTTTTCTATATATCCGCCCACGTAGCCGTTTTGCCTTGATGTTAAGTTTCCTCTGTCTGTTGCCTGTGGGTTTGCTATGTCGAGTTCTCTGGACATTTCGGCTTTCATTTGGTCTAAAGCCATTCTTGCTTCAGGTGAGACAATATTTTTACTTAATATTTTATCATCCATGTTTATTTCCTTTCTTTATATGAATATTATTTGCGCAAATTTAAAAAATAAACGTGAAATTAATTGTTATTATATTTTTATTTGGAAACAATATTAAAAAAGCTTTGCAATTTGAAAAAAATGTTATATAATAATCAAAACAAATATTTTAAGCGATGATTAAAGCTTCGATTTATGAATTTCTCAAGAGAGCCGGTGGTTGGTGCGAACCGGTGAAAGGCTGAATCTTTCCACTTTAGGAGCTGTCGGTGATGAATCGAAGGTTAGTAATCTTTAAAATACTGCGAGTGGTCAGTTTATACTGACAATTTGGGTGGCACCACGGTTCTTTCGTCCCATGTTCGGGATGGAAGATTTTTTTATTGTTTAAAAATATTGCGGCATTTGCCGGTAAAGAAAATAATTTGGAGGTTTGACATGTTAGATTTAAAATTTGTGAGAGAAAATCCTGAAGTAGTAAAAGAAAATATCAAGAAGAAATTTCAGGACAACAAGCTGCCTATGGTGGATGAAGTAATTGCACTGGATATTGAAAGCAGAGAAACAAAACAAAAGGCAGACAATTTAAGAGCGGACAGAAACAAAATATCCAAGGAAATCGGCGGACTTATGGCCAAAGGCAAGAAAGAAGAAGCTGAAGAACTGAAGCTGCAGGTTACAAAGGATTCTGAAATGCTTGCTGAACTTGAAGTAAAAGAAGCAGAACTTGAAGAAAGAATCAAAAAAATAATGATGACACTTCCTAACATAATTGATCCAAGCGTTCCAATAGGCAAGGATGACAGCGAAAATGTAGAAGTGCAGAAATACGGTGAACCTGTTGTTCCAGACTTTGAAATTCCATACCACACTGAAATAATGGAAAAATTCAGCGGTCTTGATCTTGAAAGTGCAAGAAAAGTTGCTGGAAACGGATTCTACTACCTGATGGGAGACATTGCAAGACTTCATTCAGCTGTTATTTCATATGCGAGAGACTTTATGATAAACAGAGGATTTACATACTGCGTTCCTCCTTTCATGATCAGAAGTGAAGTTGTAACAGGAGTTATGAGCTTTGCTGAAATGGATGCCATGATGTATAAAATTGAAGGTGAAGATTTGTACCTGATAGGAACAAGCGAGCACTCAATGATAGGCAAGTTCATAGACACAATTCTTCCTGAAAGCTCACTTCCTCAGACTTTAACAAGCTATTCTCCTTGTTTCAGAAAAGAAAAGGGTGCTCACGGCATAGAAGAAAGAGGAGTTTACAGAATACACCAGTTTGAAAAACAAGAAATGATTGTTGTATGCAAGCCGGAAGAAAGTCCAAAATGGTTTGATGTTTTATGGCAGAACACTGTTGACTTGTTCCGCTCATTAGACATTCCTGTAAGAACTCTGGAATGCTGCTCAGGAGATTTGGCAGACCTTAAGGTTAAATCTGTTGACGTTGAAGCATGGTCACCAAGACAGAAAAAATATTTTGAGGTTGGAAGCTGCTCCAATTTAGGAGAGGCACAGGCAAGACGTCTGAAAATTCGTGTAAACGGCGAAGAAGGCAAGTATTTTGCTCATACACTGAACAATACGGTTGTTGCTCCGCCTAGAATGCTTATAGCTTTCCTTGAAAACAACCTGAACGAAGATGGCTCAGTAAACATTCCTGTAGCTCTTCAGCCATACATGGGCGGAATGACAGTAATAAAATAGTCTATTCCCCTGTCGAAGAGAAACATGCCGAATTTTGTAACAAAAAGATGAAATGTGAATAATATATATGCAAGTACAAAATAAAGGATTTGATAATATGTGGTGTACTTTATTCCCATGGTTCATACTTGGTTATGGAATTGGCAGGTGCAATCATCGCGGTTGCAGAAGATGCTGCAGAAGATTTTAAGCGCATCAGCTTTAAAATATAAACAGATGAAACAAAGGCTGCAATTGTATTTTACTACAATTGCAGCTTTCTTATAAATTTTTATTTACGGATTGTCAATCTAGTGTTTTGTCCATTTTAATGCTCAGTTTATCCATTTTATAATAAAGCGTCTGTCTTGGAAGCCCAAGTTTTTTTGAAGTTTTGGAAATGTTGCAGTCATATTGCTTAAGTGCTTTTATTATTACCTTTCTTTCAAACTGGTCAACCTGTTCACTCAAAGTCAGTAAGGAAGAACTGTCCTCTGTACTTAAATCATCAGTTATTTTAACTTCAGCGGCATTTGCTTTTTTATTTTTCAGCTTAAAATAATCAGGAAGGTCACTTTTGGAAATTATGTTGCTTTCAGTTATGTTTACTGCATATTCAATTGAATGTTTAAGTTCTCTCACATTTCCAGGCCAGTCATAGCTCTTGAAAAACTCCAGGACTTCATCGGAAAAGCCCCTTATGTCCTTGTTAAGCTTATTGTTGAAAAATTCAAGGAAGTAATTGCTTATTTCAACAATGTCCTTTTTGTTTTCCCTCAGAGGCGGAAGGCTGAAATTTATGACGCTCAGTCTGTAGAACAAATCCTTTCTCAGTGTTCCCGCTTCTATTGCATCATAGGGATCCTCATTCAATGCTGCAATTACGCGCACATCAACCTCATGAGATTTGCTTTCTCCAAGTCTTCTTATATGTCCTTCCTGCAAAAATCTAAGCAGTTTTGCCTGCAATGTTATATCCATGGAATTTATCTCATCCAGGAATAACGTTCCGCCTTCAGCTGATTCAATGAGTCCTTTTGAATCCTTTGCACCAGTAAAACTTCCAAGGGCAGTTCCGAACAAAATGCTTTCAAACAATGTGCTTGGGATGGCAGCACAGTTTTGTGCTATGAAGGGTCTGTTACTTCGTGTGCTTTCGCTGTGAAGGCATTGTACAACCAGCTCTTTTCCTGTTCCTGTCTCTCCGTATACCAGGACAGGTGAATTGCTGTTGGCGGTTTTTTTGATTTTATTCTTCAATTCTTTTTTTTCCTTGCTGTTTCCAATGATGTCATTAAGAGTGTAGATTGTATTTTCCATGAAGCTTTTGCTGCTTTTGCTCTGATTCATGTTGTTGTATTTGTCCACATCGGAAAATATCTCTAGAACACCTTCAAGCTGTCCGTCTTCATATAAGGGAATAGTGCTTGAAAGGATTGTTACACGCTTATCCTGATAATTGTAATAGTTTTGCACATAGTTTTTTAAACCTTCTCCGGTTCTCAAAGTTCTTAAAATGGTGCTTGTTTCTTCTGTGAGTTTTGGAAATATTTCCAGCATATGTTTTCCTACAGCATTTTCCACTTTTAAACCTGCAAGGTCATTGATTGACTGATTATAGAATACTACCCTTCCGTCTTTATCAACAATAAATATTCCGCAGTATAAATTTTCAGATATTAATTTCAATATATTTTTATAGTCCATGAGAGCCTCTGAAATATAATTTTTTATTAAATAAAACCACTTTTTTAAATATAATAACACTGACTCAGGTGAAAAACAACATATTTGAATAAATTAAATGGTCGTTTGTTACTTTACATTGTAACAATGTTTTACATGTGAATGAAGCTAATATGGCATTTTTGCGTTAAGTACAAGAAAAATAAAAGCAACTAAATAAAAGTTGTAATTTGTCGACTCTTGTTGTAATATCAGCACAGGAGCAGATTTTTTGTAAAATAAGTGAAAATTTTACAATTGTAATAAAATTGGTCACATTTAGTGTATTAAAAATTATACATATACTTAAAAACATTGATTTTTAAATATGGATTAATTGGCTTGAAAATTGCATATATAATTGTATGAAAATATAATTGGAGAAGAAATGAATAAAGCAAATATTTTTAACATACAAAAATTTTCTGTACATGACGGACCCGGCATAAGGACAACTGTATTTTTTAAGGGATGCCCTCTTAAATGCCTGTGGTGCCATAATCCAGAGAGCCAGAATATAAACACTCAAATTCTTTACGACAGGGACAAGTGCGTTCTTTGCGGAACATGCGAAAAAATCTGTCCTAAAGGAGCCATTAAAATTGAAAACAACCACCTTACTACAGATGAATCATGTGACTGCTGCGGGAAATGTGTAATATACTGCATTCAGGGTGCAAGACAGATTGCCGGAAAAGAATACACTGTTGATGATGTGTTGAAGGAAGTTCTGAAGGACAGGGTTTTCTATGAAAAATCAAGCGGTGGTGTGACATTATCCGGAGGAGAGCCCTTGATTCACATTGATTTTGTGGAAGAGCTTCTTAAAAAACTAAAAGACAATAATATTCACACTGCTGTCGACACCTGCGGTGCCGTGAGTTTTGAAAATCTAAAACGAGCTGCAAGGTACACGGATGTGTTCCTTTACGACATCAAGCTTATGGATGATGAAAAACATACGGAGTTTATTGGAATGTCAAATAAACTGATTTTGGACAATTTAAAAAAATTATCCCTAATCCATAAAAATATCAATATCAGAATGCCTATAATTGAAGGTGTCAATGGCGATGAAGAACACATTATAAAAACAATAAGTTTTATTGAAGGATTAAACATCAGCAAGGTTAATCTTCTACCATATCATGACATTGCAAAGCACAAATACAAAAAGCTTGGAAAAGTTTATGAAGATGACAGGATGTCAAAGCCATCCGATGAAAAGATGCAAAAATTTAAGGAAATGTTTGAAAATAAGGGATATAAGGTAAAAATAGGAGGTTAATATGAGAGGCTATACAGAAAGAACAAAGATGTTGAGACTGGAAAGTGTGTCAACACAGCCCAGAGTAAGTTTGGAAAGGGCACTGCTTGAAACGGAATTTTATAAGAACAATTTCGGTACTGTAGAAATCCCTGTGCTCCGCGCAATGAATTTCAAATACCTGATGGAAAACAGGAAGCTGTACATCGGTGAAGGCGAGCTTATAGTTGGAGAAAAAAGCGAAGGACCTCAGGTTGTTCCGACATTTCCTGAACTTTGCGCCCACACGGTTGAAGACATGACTGTAATGAATGAAAGAAAATACATCAACTTCAAGGTCAATGAGGAAGATAAAACA
The DNA here is from genome assembly GCF_029265225.1 of Sedimentibacter sp. Taxonomy (GTDB): domain Bacteria; phylum Bacillota; class Clostridia; order Tissierellales; family Sedimentibacteraceae; genus Sedimentibacter. The sequence continues at coordinate 4,853 of NZ_JAJUJR010000022.1, read as the reverse complement.
GTACAGGCTGAGACAATTTTGCCCTACTGGCAGAACAAGTCCACAAGAGACAAGATTCTTGCTTCCATGACGCAGGAATGGAAAGACTGCTATGCTGCGGGAATGTTCACGGAATTCATGGAACAAAGGGCTCCGGGACACACAGTTGCAGATGATAAATTTTATCACAAGGGATTTTTGGAATTTAAAAAGGAAATCATGGAAGCAATTGATGAGCTTGATTTTTTAAATGACAAGGATGCTTACGACAAAAAGGCACAGCTTGAAGCAATGGCAATTTCATGCGATGCCATAATAATTTACGGTAAAAGATATGCAGCCTATGCAAGGGAACTGGCTGAAAAGGAAACGAACCCGCAAAGAAAAGAAGAACTTTTGTGGATTGCCGGAAATTGCGATGTTGTACCTGCAAACAAACCGGAGACTTATGCACAGGCTCTTCAGATGTACTGGTTTGTACACATAGGAATCACAACGGAGTTGAACACATGGGATGCATTTTCTCCAGGAAAACTTGATCAGTATCTGTATCCTTTCTATAAGAAGGAAATTGAAGAAGGAACAATTGATTACCATAAGGCAAGAGAGCTGATGGAATGCCTGTGGATAAAATTTAACAACCAGCCTGCTCCTCCGAAGGTAGGAATAACACTCAAGGAAAGCGGAACATACACTGACTTTGCAAACTTCAACACTGGAGGAATAAATCCTTACACAGGTGAAGACGGAGTAAATGAAGTTTCATACATCATACTTGATACCATGGATGAAATGAGACTTTTGCAGCCAAGTTCAAATGTTCAGATAAGCGAAAAAACACCTGATGAATTTTTAAGGCGTGCAGTTGAAATCTCCAGAAAGGGATGGGGACAGCCGGCATTTTACAACACAGAGGAACTCATACAGGAACTGATAAACGCAGGAAAATCCCTTGAAGATGCCAGATTCGGAGGTTCAAGCGGATGTGTTGAAACAGGATGCCACGGAAGAGAAGCATACGTACTTACCGGATACCTCAACGTTCCTAAAATATTCGAGCTTACAATGAACAACGGTTTTGACAAGTACACAAACAAGCAAATAAGCATTCAAACCGGAAATCCGGAAGACTTCAAATCCTATGAGGAGCTTGAAACTGCATTTTTCAAACAGCTTGAGTACATCATCAACGTTAAGATAAGAGGAAACAATGTAATAGAAAAAATATTTGCAGAACACATGCCTTCACCATTCATGTCTGTTCTTACAACCGGCTGCAAGGAAAGCGGAAAAGATTACAACGCCGGAGGTTCAAAGTACAACACAAGGTACATTCAGATTGTTGGAATAGGAACAATCACTGATTGTCTGGCATCAATAAAATATAACGTGTTCGAACAAAGAAGATTCACAATGAATGAACTTCTTGCAGCCATAGATGCAAACTTTGAAGGTCATGAAATGATTCACAACCTTGTTCTCAATCATACACCAAAGTACGGCAATGACGATGACTATGCAGATGACATCATGCTGGATGTGTTTGAAAATGTAAGAGACAGAATAAGAGGAAGAAAGGCAGTATGCGGCGGAACATACCAGATTGACATGCTTCCGACAACCTGCCACGTATATTTCGGTTCTGTCATGACAGCATCAGCAAACGGAAGGCTCAAGGAAAAACCTGTTACAGATGGTATTTCACCTGAAAAGGGAGCAGATACAAATGGTCCGACTGCTGTTATAAAATCATGTGCAAAAATGGATCATACTTCAACGGGAGGAACACTTTTAAATCAGAAGTTTACACCGTCGTCAATAGCAGGAGAAGAAGGACTTGACAATGTGTCAGCTCTTATAAGAGCATACTTCCACATGATGGGACACCACATTCAGTTCAACGTTATAGACAAGAGCACTCTTCTTGATGCACAGAAAAATCCAGACGAATACAAGGACCTTATAGTGAGGGTTGCAGGATATTCAGACCACTTCAACAATCTTGAAAAGGCTTTGCAGGATGAAATCATAGACAGAACAGAACAGTCTTTTAATTAATCAGTTACAAAGGCAAATGTGAATAACACATTTGCCTTTATATTTTATGAATATAATGAGGTAAAATGGAGAAAAAAATAATTTTTGAAATATTGACTTTGCAGTGGAAGTAATATAACATCAAAATGATACTCTTTTGATTGGAGCAAGTAAATGAAGCATAATATTAGCAAATATGATATAACTGAAGGGGTTATATGGAAGCAGATACTCATATTCTTTTTTCCTATTCTGCTGGGCACGTTCTTTCAGCAGCTATACAACACAACAGATGCAATTGTTGTGGGAAGATTCATAGGAAAACAGGCGCTGTCGGCTGTGGGGGGAACAACAGGCACACTTATAAACCTGCTGGTTGGTTTTTTTGTTGGACTTTCTTCAGGAGCCACAGTCATAATTTCACAGTATTATGGAGCAAGGAAACATGATGATTTAAATGTTGCCGTGCATACTGCCATAGCAATGGCTACAATAGGAGGAGCGCTTTTCACTGTGGGAGGAATACTAATTGCTCCCTTTGCCCTTGATGCAATGGGCACTCCTGAAGATGTAATACAATATTCCCTGATTTATATAAGAATATACTTTGCAGGAATGATTCCCAACATGATTTATAACATTGGATCAGGAATTCTAAGGGCAGTTGGAGATTCCAAAAGGCCGCTTTACTTTTTGATAGCCAGCTGCATTATAAACATAGGCCTTGACCTGCTGTTTGTGGCGATTTTCGGTCTCGGAATTTACGGCGTAGCCATAGCCACTGTGCTGTCACAATGCATAAGCGCTCTCCTTGTGATATACATTTTAATTCATACTTCTGAACCTTACAGGATTTTTCTGAGCAAAATAAAAATAGACAAGGAAAAACTTGCCCAAATTTTCAAAATAGGTCTTCCGGCAGGTTTTCAGTCTTCAATGTACAACATAGCAAATATAGTGATTCAGTCAAGCATAAATTCCTTCGGTACAGATACAGTTGCCGCATGGACAGCATTTTCAAAAATCGATGGATTGTTCTGGATGATCATGGGGGCATTTGGAGTGTCCATTACAACTTTTTCTGGACAAAATTACGGTGCAGAAAAAATCGACAGGGTGAAAAAGGGAGTGCGCCAGAGCCTTGTAATGTGCATGGGAGCTGCAGTCACCTTAAGTGTAATACTGTATTTTTCGGGACAATATGTGTACCTTTTGTTCACTGAAGATGCTGCAGTTATTGAAAAAGGAATGGAAATATTAAAGTTTCTCGTTCCAACATATTTCACGTTTGTGTTTATAGAAATACTTTCAGGAGCACTGCGAGGAATGGGAAATTCGCTGGTTCCAATGCTTCTTACAAGCATCGGTGTCTGCGGGCTCAGGATTTTATGGATATTCGTAGCAGTTCCTCAAAGACCTGAAGTCAAGACTGTCATATTCAGTTATCCTTTGAGCTGGGCTGTAACTTCAGTGCTGTTTATAATATACTACATGTATTTTTGGAAAAAAAGAAATCATAAGGCTGAAATGAAAGAAGAAACAGCCATGTAATGAACTAATATGAAATATGTAATAGTAGCCTCGTCAAGAGGCTATTATTATGCAAAATTTCTTGAAGTTAAGCGGTCATATGTAAATTACCTGTACACTTGACATATAATTTCAATAATTTATAATGTAATTAGGTGTTATTTTTGGAAAAAATGCTCATTTGTTTGGGATGCCGATTTTTAGCAGATAAACTTCGACTGAATCTGCATTCTTTATATGATAAAATAATTTGTAAAATAAAAAAAGGAGTTATAATATGTCTGATTTTATTGTCACATCCTGTTCAACAGCAGATATGCCTCTTGAATTTTTCAAGTCACGAAATGTGCCCTTTGTGTGCTTTCATTTTGTTATGGATGGAACAGAATACGAGGACGACTTAGGTCAATCAATGTCTTTTGAAGAATTTTATAAAAAAATATCAGAAGGAGCACAGCCTACAACTTCACAGGTCAACGTAGCCCAGTTTATGGAATTCTTCGAGCCATTCCTTAAGGAAGGAAAGGACATCCTTCACATTTCGCTGTCATCTGGGCTTTCAGGTTCATACAATTCTGCCTTAATTGCCAGGGAAGAACTCATGGAAAAATATCCGGAAAGAAAAATAATGATTGTGGATTCGCTGGGAGCATCATCAGGTTATGGCCTGCTGTTAACATCTGCCTGCGACATGCGTGATGGCGGAAGCACAATGGAGGAAATATTCCAATGGCTTGAGGACAACAAGCTAAGGGTCAACCACTGGTTCTTTTCAACTGATCTTACAAGCTATTACAGAGGAGGCATAATTTCAGCAGCTTCAAACTTATACGGAACAATGCTTAATATTTGTCCTCTGCTAAACATGAACAACGAAGGCAAACTCATCCCAAGGGCAAAGTACAGGGGGAAAAAGCATGTTATAGAAGAAATTGTAAAAAGAATAGAAGAACATGCTGACAACAAGCTTGATTATTCAGGCAGGTGCTACATATCAAACTCAGCCTGTTATGAAGATGCCAGAAAGGTTGCCGATTTAATCGAAAGCAAGTTTCACAAACTGAACGGCAAAATAATGATCAACAGTGTGGGAACAGTAATTGGAGCACACACAGGACCTGGAACAGTTGCACTATTTTTCTACGGAGATAAAAGAACTGACTAATTAAATAGTAATCAGGTTCCGGTAAATTTGCCGGAACTTTATTATATGAAGCCTTATAAGGCTCAGACTATTGACAAACTCTGACGCTGTCATCCTGAACGATAGTGAAGGATCTCATCTTTATTGAAAACATGAGATTCTT
>NZ_JAJUJR010000352.1 GCF_029265225.1 Sedimentibacter sp. | reverse complement strand
TGCAGGTGAAATTGAAAGCGGAGGCTATTACAATGTATATCCTGGAGGAGATGTGTTCCAGTATAACAAAGTAGGCAAAATCATAGTAGAAAAAGAATATTTAAAAAATTTTCCTACATACAAGGGAACGGGTAATAATTTTTCTGTATGGTTTACAGAAACAAATCAATTATATGATGAACTTGCAAAATTTTCAGCTATAGGAAGGGGAAAATTTAAATCATCAAATTATCATATAGTTTACAATTACGGTATTGGTGCAGGACCTGGGGAAATTCTCTCTGAAATAGTATCACTGGATGAAAATTATAAGGGATTGTTTGAATATAACGAAAATGAAATAAGAATAGTGGGATTTGATGATGATTATTTAATTTCAGTTGAAAATAAAATAGAGGGGATAGAAGTAACTGAAAGCACATACTATTTTGTGGGACTGGGAGATTTTTCGAAGATAAAAATAGCTTTTTCTGATGGTGAGTCCGGATATCAATTCGAAAAATCTCATGATGATAAGTCAAATAAAAATTATACTGATTTTAAAATGATAAGTCAAACAAACGGCAATTCAATGGATAAGCAGGAAAAGTCTCACACCTTGGGCTACAGGTATTTTAATAAAGACAGTAGCAGCAGTGAAAAAGGCTATTTGATTAAGGATGTTAATTATGGGGTTTTTAAAGATGGAGAAAATAACGTTGAGGTATATGAAGGAGATACATTTTTAGGTATGGTAGCTGAAGATATTTCGGTAGTACGCCGCTGCACAGAAGACTTTCCGGAAGAATTAGAAGAAATAAGTATAAAATTCACAGGAGAAACCACTCTTACTGGAAAATTAAATGTCAGTGTGGATGATGAATTTGGATACCAGGTATATTTTGTTGCTGATTCAGAAAGTGCAAGTAAACTTCCTCATCACATGGAGGATACAAGAGACAGCTCAGGATTTAGGTTTTCTAACGAAAACATCAAGGAAATTTTAGGCGAAGAGCCATTCAGCAAAGAGTGCGAAATAACAATAAAAGATTATAATATACACTATGCTGCCACAGAAGCTTCTAACACTGCGGAATTAGTGGCAGTTAAATATATTGAATAGATAAATTGAGACGTACCTTTCAGTGTTGTAATATTTTAATCAATGTAACTAATAATATATATAAGCAAATATTACAATATAAAAAGAAAGGTGCAAAAGCATGGCTAATAAATATGAAAAGGAACTAAACAACAGTAGGGACAAATATAACGAAAAACAGGACACATACAGAAATGACAGTGAATTATCGGATAAAAACAGTTACATGATCTATGAATTGAACAATACATTCCATGACAAGGGCAAAAATGTTTTAAATGAAAATGTAGAACGAATGATAAAAAACAGCAGCAACAGCTTTTCCAGCAAAAGCAGCAACAACAATTTTGAAAGCAAACAAAACAATAAGAACAAGTAAACGAAATACTTAGGGACGGACCTTTTAAAATAAAGGTCCGTCCCCGCAATATTTTCCAGCAGGGGGAACATATGAAAAGAAATGAAACAATAGTACTCTTAATTTTACTATTATTATTACTGCCGGTAACATCAGCATGTATCAATGTAAAAACATCAAATGACAGAATAGGAAGCAATGATTTCAAGGTTGTAGGGTATTATTCAGGAGACTTGTTTAATGAACCTGTTGAAAAGATTCAAACAAATAAATTGACTCATATAATGTATTCTTTTGTAATTCCAAAAACAGATGGAACGTTGCATGAACTGAAAAATCCTGAGCAGCTAAAAGAACTTGTAGATAAGGCCCATGGAGACGGAACCAAAGTGTTCATTTCATTGGGGGGATGGTCATATGAAGGCAATGTGCTGGAGCCTGTGTTTAAAGAATTAGCTTCGTCAGATGTAAAAAGGAAAATTTTCATAGAAAATGTTGGTGCATTAGTTGATGAATACAATCTGGATGGAGTGGAACTGGACTGGGAACATCCAAATAAGAGCACAGCAGACATTTATGAAAAACTTGTTATAGAATTAAGTGATGCACTAAAATTGAAGGGTAAAGAATTGACTGCAGCCCTTAACGGCTCATGGTACGAAAATTGGGCAGCTGAGGATACAAGCGTTATTACAGAAAGGAGTCTTGAAAGATTCAGTTTCATAAATGTAATGGCTTATGATATGAACAATGCAGATCACAGCCCCATATGGTTTTTTGAAAACTCTATTTCCTATTGGCTCAACAGAGGTCTTCCTCCTGAAAAGATTGTAATGGGAATTCCGCTATATGCAAAACCAAGCTGGAAACAATACAGGCACCTTGTAGCTGAAAATCCTGAATATGCATTTACAGACTTTGCTCCAACAACACCTCTTGAGTCCTATTACAACGGCATCAATACATTAAGAGAAAAAACAGTAATTGCACTCAATAGAGCGGGGGGCTTAATGCTCTTTGATATAAATGAAGATACAAACGACCAATACAGCATTGTGTCAATGATTGATGACATGCTTTCAAGAACAGAAAGACTGACAAAAGAAGAATTAAGCAATTATGTCACTGTAGTGATAAATAACAGAGAACTTGTTTTCTTGGAAGAAGAAGGTTATGGGGTTCCATATATTGATAATCATGGAAGATTGATGGTTCCGCTCAGGAAATCATTGGAGTCTATTGGAGCAGAAGTAAGCTATGACAGCAAAAATCAAATTATAACAGCAGAAAAGGATGGCATAATCGT
>NZ_JAJUJR010000130.1 GCF_029265225.1 Sedimentibacter sp. | reverse complement strand
CAGAATTGTAATTGTTTGTGAAGGCAAGGTTGAAGGCGTGCTTTCTCCTGACGCTCCGGATGCTGAATTCGGTCTGATGATGTCGGGAAGCAAGAGACAAACAGAAGGGAGTGAAGCATAATGGTTGAAATGAAAGAAAAAGGTAGTTTCAGCTTTAAGGAAACAGTAAATAAAATAGGACTGCCTACTCTGATAATCGGAGTGTTTTGGCTTATTCTCATAATCACCGGCGGTTTTTTGGGAATATCAATGTCAACTCTCTTAAGTGATACATTAAAGCGAGCAGGCATGAACGGAATTTTGGTTCTTGCAATGGTTCCTTCAATTCAGTCAGGAACAGGTCCAAACTTTGCGCTTCCTGTGGGAATTGTATGCGGTTTGTTTTCACTTGTTTGTTCAATTGAATTTGGATTTACCGGAGTAATGTGGCTTGCAATGTCAATAGTGTTTGCAGTTCCTTTAGCTGCAGCTGTAGGATTTCTGTACGGAAAACTCCTTAATGCTGTTAAAGGTTCAGAAATGACAATTGCAACATATACAGGTTTTTCAATAGTAGCTGCAATGTGCCTTGCATGGCTCATGATTCCTTTTAAAAATCCTAAAATGGGATGGTTTATAGGAAAAGGACTGAGAGAAACAATACAGCTTGATGCAGTGGGAGGAGCACAGATACTCAATAACTTCTGGAAATTTACCTTAGGAGGAGAAAACGGAATCATCATACCTACAGGAATGCTTCTTGTATTTGGTGTTTGCTGTTTCATAGTATGGCTTTATTTCAGATCGAAATCAGGTATTGCCATATCTGCCGGCGGAATAAACCCCAGGTTTGCCCAGGCTTCAGGAATTGAAATAGACAATAACAGAATAAAAGCCAATATGCTTTCCACAGTGCTTGGTGCAGTAGGAATTATTGTTTATTCACAAGGCTATGGTTATGCACAGCTTTACAGCGCACCTTTGATGATGGCATTTTCAGCTGTTGCTGCTATACTTATAGGCGGAGCCACAGCATCAAGGGCAAAAGTATCACATGTAATAATAGGCGTAATAATATTCCAGGGACTTCTTACTACAGCACTGCCTGTAGCAAATCAATTGTTTGAAGGTACTGACCTGTCTGAAATACTTCGTATGATAATTCAGAACGGAATAATCCTTTATGCTTTGACACAAGTAAAAGGAGGCGGAAAATAATGAACAATGTATCTACAGGCGAAAGATTGAAAGTTAAAAAGGAATCATCCTGGATAGCTGACAATATAGTTACTATAATATTTGTAGCATTTACTATATTCGGGTTTATGGTTTCTGACGGCGTAACAATGAATTTTTTCCTAACAGAGTTATCAAGTCGTTTCTTTAGAAATGCTTTTCTGGTTTTATCACTGATAATTCCTGTTGTTGCAGGTCTTGGACTAAACTTTGGTATAGTTGTTGGTGCAATGTCAGGGCAAATAGCCATTGCAATAATCAGATATTTTAATCTTGGCGGAATTTCAGGCCTCATGCTTACATTCCTCCTTGCTTTCCCAATATCGGCATTGTTTGGCTATTTCACAGGAGTGCTGTACAACAAGACAAGGGGCCAGGAAATGATAGCCAGCTTGATTGTAGGTTACTTTGCCAACGGAATTTACCAGTTCTTGTTCTTGTTTGTTGTTGGCGTAATCATAAAGGTACCTGCCACACATCCTATGATAAAGCCTGACGGAGTTGGAATAAGAATGACAGTGGACCTTGTTCCCGTTGAAGACGGAGGACTCAAGTATGCTCTAGACAGCATAATGGAAATACCGTTTATGTGGGCAGTACTCATTGTAGCAGCTGCAGTATTGCTTCTTCAGCTGTTAAGACTGGCAAAAAATTCAAAAAATCCGGTTTTCACAGCACATAAGAAAAGAATGACATACATAAACATTGCAAGCTGTGTCATAATAGCTGCAATAAGTGCACAGGCAATTTTAACAAACTCAAGCCTTATGATGGTGAGAAAGGTTCCGGTTGTCAATGCTCTCCTTATTATCGCACTTTGCGTGTTCAATGAACTTATTTTAAGGACCAAGCTTGGACAAGACTTCAGAAGTGTCGGACAAAGCCAGCACATTGCGGAAGTGTCGGGAATCAATGTAGACAGAACAAGAATAATTGCAACCATTATGTCAACAGTTCTTGCTTCATGGGGACAAATAATGTACCTGCAGAACATGGGAACACTTAACACTTACAATGCCCATACACAAATAGGAATGTTTTCAGTTGCTTCACTGCTGGTTGGAGGAGCTTCAACTCAAAAAGCAAACATAAAACATGCCATAATAGGAACAGTGCTATTCAATTCCATGTTTATCATGTCGCCGGAAATCGGTCAGTCACTGTTTGGAAATGCTCTCCTTGGAGAATATTTCAGAACATTCATGGTTTACGGAGTAATAGGTCTTGCACTTGGTCTTCACGTGTGGAGATCAAACAAAAAGGGTAAAATAACGCTTGATTAACTAAATTACATTAGTATAATTTAATATAATTTACAGATTAGGGATTTGCATAGAACGTGCAGGTCCCTTTTTGCAGTGTAATTACTCGTGGTTAAAAAAGTTGCGTTCAACAACATGAAGTAGTATAATCAAAGCAATTGTACAGACGGAGGAAAAAATGAAAGAAAATGTACTGATACTTTCTATAGAATCATCTTGCGACGAAACTGCTGCGGCTGTAGTTGAAAATGGCAGAAATGTTCTGTCAAACATAATTTCAACTCAAATTGAAATACACAAGGAGTTCGGCGGTGTTGTTCCTGAAGTTGCTTCAAGAAAGCATATTGAAAATATAAGTGATGTTGTTGATGAAGCATTGAAGAATGCAAATGTAACAAGCGAACAAATAGATGCAGTTGCCGTGACATACGGTCCCGGTCTTGTGGGAGCTCTTCTTGTGGGTGTGAATTTTGCAAAGGGTCTCGCCTTTGCCTGGAATAAGCCTCTTATTGGAGTAAACCACATAGAAGGTCACATAAGCGCTAACTACATTGAAGATAAAAATCTTGAACCTCCTTTCATATGCATGGTTGCATCGGGGGGACACTCACACCTTGTATATGTGAAGGATTACGGCAAATATGAAATATTGGGAATCACAAGAGATGATGCAGCAGGCGAGGCTTTCGACAAAATTGCAAGAGCCATAGGACTTGGGTATCCCGGAGGTCCTCTGATTGACAAGGCAGCAAAATCAGGAAACAAAAATGCCATAAAGTTTCCCAGAGTAATCATTGATGAGGAAACTCTTGACTTCAGTTTCAGCGGTTTAAAATCGGCGGTATTGAATTACATTCACAATTCAGAGCAGAAAAAGGAAAAAGTAGTCATTGAAGATGTTGCTGCAAGTTTCCAGGAAGCAGTTGTGGAAGTGCTAGCAATGAAAACCATGAAAGCAGCAAAAAAGAAAGACTGCAGCACTGTGGCCCTTGCAGGAGGAGTGGCTTCAAACTCAAGACTCAGGGAAATTCTTCAGGAACAGTGTCTGGAGGCAGGTTATAAATTTACAAAACCATCACCTGTTTTATGCACGGACAATGCAGCCATGATTGGAGCAGCTGCATATTATAAATATTTAAATAAACAATTTTCAGATTCATCGCTAAATGCTCTTCCTAATTTGGAACTTGGGAGTAATTAACAGAAAACGAAAAAAAAGTATCAACAGCTGTGGATAAAGCTGTTGATACAGTAATATTGCAGAAAAAGTTATACACAGCATATCAACAAAGGGTGGATAACTTTTTTTAATTGTCCTGAATTTCTGCCCATTGATTGTATAAATCATCAAGTTCGGCTTTTCGGATGTTTAATCTTTCATTTAAATCTATAATTAGAAATTTGTCGTCATATGTCGAAGGTTGACATAATTTGTCTTCTAATTCAGAAATTTCATTTTCATGCATTTCAATCTGTTCTTCAATTTTTTTGATTGTCTTTTCCCGCTGCTGGCGCCCGCGTATCATTTCCCGTTCTTTTTTCTTTTCAGCAATAATCTGAGTCTTTGTTTTTGAAGCTGTAACCTCATCGTCTTTTTCTTCAAGTTCAGCTTTTTTCTGAAGGAAGTAGTCGTAATTGCCCAGGTACGGGAAAATTCCGTCCTTTGACATGTCATATATTTTGTTGGCAACTTTGTTCAAAAAGTATCTGTCGTGGGAAACAACAAGCACTGTTCCTTCATAATTTAAAAGTGCATCCTCCAGCACTTCTTTTGAATCAATGTCCAGGTGGTTTGTCGGTTCGTCCATGAGAAGAAAGTTTGCATTTGAAGTCATTAGTTTCAAAAGTGAAAGCCTTCCTTTTTCTCCTCCGCTTAAATCGCCAATTATTTTGTACATGTCGTCGCCGTTGAACAGGAACTGGGCAAGCATTGTGCGTATGTCATAGTAGTTGAGTGTTGGATTTTCATCCCAGATTTCATCTATTACTGTGTTTTCACTGTCAAGGTTTGTCTGTTCCTGGTCATAGTATCCGGTTTGAACATAGTGGCCAAGAGTGAAGTTTCCTGTGTGGTCCTTAAGTTTTCCTGCTATTGTCTTTAACAGGGTTGTTTTTCCTATACCGTTAGGTCCTATTATGCCTACTTTTTCGCCACGGTAAATTTCCATATCAAGGTTTTTAAACACTTCAAATTCATTGAAGCTTATACCCATTTTTTCAACTCTCAAAACATCTCTGCCGCTTTTAATTTTAGGCGTGAACCTCAGTTTAACTTTCCTGCTGTCCTGAGATGGCTTATCCATTTTCTTTATTTTGTCAAGAGCCTTCTGCCTGCTGAATGCCTGCCGTATGTTTCTTTTGCTCCCATAGGCGTGTAGTCGGCGTATCATTTCTTCCTGTCTTTCAATTTCCTTTTCATATTCCTCATATTGCTTCAGTTCAAGTTCCAGTTCGCTTTTTCTCTTTTTCATGAACTCTGTGTAATTTCCGTTGTATGCTTTTAAAAATTTGTTCTCCATGAGAAAAATTCTTTCAACGGTGTTGTCCAGGAAGTATCTGTCGTGGGAAATTAAAATAACGGCGCCTTTAAAATCCTTGATGTATTTTTCAAGCCATGAAATTGCTTCAATGTCCAGGTGGTTTGTAGGTTCGTCCAAAAGAAGTATATCTGCTTTTTCAAGAAGAAGTTTTGCAAGCATAACCCTGCTTTTTTGCCCGCCGCTTAAAAGATTGATAGGCTTTTCAAATTCGCTGTCAGTGAAGCCAAGACCTCTTAAAACTCCCTTTATGAGGCTATTGAAGCTGTAACCATCTTCATCCTCAAATTTTTCACTTAAGGCGGAATATTTGTTCATAAGATCTTCTAGAACTGCAGAATCATCATTTTCTGTAAAGCTGCTTATTTTGTGGGAAAGTTCGTGGAGTTCTTCTTCCATTTTAATAACATTATCATAAATGGTGAGCATTTCATCCATTATGCTTTTTTCTGATTCAATGTTTGTGTTTTGTTTCAGATAACCAAGTTTTTTTCCTTTTGCCCTGAATATTGAGCCTTGATCAGGCTCCAAGTTTTCAGTCAATATATTAAACAAGGTAGTTTTTCCTGCTCCATTAAGTCCTATGAGGCCGACCTTTTCATTGTCGTCTACGGTAAATGAAATGTTTTCTATAATATTTTCAACCACATAGGCCTTGGAAACATCATTGCACGATAAAACTATCATTTTTTATTCCTTTCTGACATAAATAAAAATAAAACTCATATGATTATATCAGTTTTATTTGTTTTTATCAAACTGTTTTAGCTTTTATAGTGTAGTAAGGAGTTTCATGTTTTCAAGAATTCCGCTCAGATAATTCCTTAAAATCAATGTTAGTGTCCTGCTGACAATTTTGCCGTCATAAACTATGTAATCTGATTTTTCAAGAAAATAAACAATGTTTTCCAAAAGCATGGAAAAATCTCTTTCTGCCATGTTGTTCTCGTTCTCCTTGTCTGACAGACCCAGCAAATAATCAGTAGATACGCTGAAATAATCGGCAATTTTAATAATTAAGCTCAGGCTTGGCTTTCTTTTTCCGCTTTCATACAAGGAGACTGATGATTCGGAAATATTAAGAATTTTGCTTAGTTCCTTTGAAGAAAGGTTGTTTCTCATGCGAAGATTACGAATAACTTCACTTGTTTCCATGCTACCAGTCCTTTTATTATGATTATTAATTATAATGCAGAATATAACAAAAAACAACAAAAATTTACAAAGAGCAAATAAAATAGTTAAATATTGACAAAATGTAAATTATATAATATCATATAATGGAACTGGGGGGGATAAAATGTCGCAATACATAAAAGACGATAAATTTCTTGTCGAAAAATATATCGAAATTT
>NZ_JAJUJR010000444.1 GCF_029265225.1 Sedimentibacter sp. | reverse complement strand
GGTACTTTTGCCGACAGTGTTGAACAATACAACACTGCAATACAGTCAGGCAAAGATGACATGTTTTATTCTGACACAAACAGGCTTGTACCTGTACAAAAAGGACCATACTATGCAGTGAAGTATGTTGCCCGTAATTTAAGCACATTAGGCGGCGTTGCAATCAATGAAAAAATTGAAGCAGTTGACGGAAACGGTGCTGCTATTCCTGGACTTTATGTTGCAGGTGCAGATGCAGGCGGAATGTATGGAAAATCATATGTAAATTTCGAAGGTGGAACTTTAGGATTTGCATATACTTCCGGAAGATTGGCAGGTCAGAACGCAATAGCTTATATGAACAAATAATTTCTTTAAATCTGATATATAAAATGATATAATGTTTATAATTTACAACTTCAACGAGTTATTCTTCCGGAGGAATACAATGATAAACTTGCTGGGACTTATACAAATGTACAATTCTTATGACCACAAAAGTATTTTTCACAGTGTGGCAACATGCCTTGTGAAAAACTACAGGCTGCTGGATACCATGACATCTGCAGAAATAGCTGACTTATGCAATGTTTCTCTGTCTACCTTGAATCGGTTTTTCAGGATGATGGCATATCCCATGACTGTTTCCAAGCTGCCGCTTCTGGCCAGCCAGACTAAGGACAACTACATGTTTGACGGTAATTATATTCCCATGCAATCAGCAAAGAGCACCACAGAGTGCAGCATAGATTATTATATTGACAGCCTGCAGGAGAGAATAACATCTTTACATGAATCAATTGATAAAGAACAAATCAAAAAATTGGTGGAAGACATAAATTCATGCAGGAAGGTTGTATTTTTAGGCTGCCCAATACCCCAGGGAGTATGGAGGCTACAGATGGATTTGACTTTGCGCGGAATAGATAACAGCGCATTTATGGATCCTAATTACCAGTATGAAGAACTGAATTCCATTGAAGAAGGCACCATTGTTTTCTACACACAGTACTGCAGGTTAGGGGACAATGTGTACAAAAATGGGATAATATCCGGCAAGGATAAGATTAAAAAAGTGGTTTTGCTCACAAACAGTACAATCCATCCATTATCAGCACTTGCTGATTACTCATTTTTTTTCGAGGGGAGCGGCACAGAGCAGGATAACATCCTGATGAATATTTATATCAATATAATTGCCCTTGCGTTTCGTCAGAAGTAATAATAACATATAGTCTTGTTATAAATGATGGAAAATAAACTTTAGCATTATAAAAGGTACAGCTAAGCTGTACCTTTTTATGTCTACATTCTTATGAAACTTACAAATCTTGTTCCCTGAAAAGACAATGTTCCATTGTCACCCTCAACCATCATCCCGAATTCGTAGGATGGAACAGGGAATTCAAGCCTTTCTCCGTTGTTCAGCTCAAAGGTCACATAATAAAATGTGCTGCTTGAATGATGCATGTTGTTGTCAACTGAATTGTGGTGTGATGATACATTGTATCTCTTTGTCACAACTTTTGCTTCCACGGGTATTACAGGCTGCTTGTTGTTTTGCATGTTTACTGATACGTTTCTTATTATTGAAAATATGATCACTCCGAAAACTATCATGAACATTATGGGAAACAGAGTGAACATAAGCCCAAAAGGATTGTATGAATTAATGAAGTCCATGTATCCTCCTTAATATATTAATACGGTTCTTTCCGTATTGTCCCAAATAACTGTCTTGTCTATTGCCTCGCTTATGAATCTCAATGGAACCATTATGCGGTTGTTAACAAGCTTTGCCGGAACATCCAGGGTTTTTGC
>NZ_JAJUJR010000213.1 GCF_029265225.1 Sedimentibacter sp. | reverse complement strand
GTTTGTAATTTTATGTTTCTTTGCACAGCTAAACTTACTCTTTGCTGTTTCTTAATTTTTCAGCTATTTTCATTCCTCTGCCAGAAATAATATATTCAAAAGTTGTTTCGGGCACGATTTTTTTTATTTCATCATAACTTCCTTCAGCCATTAATTTTCTTACAACAGAAGCACTCACCGGATGGTTGTTTTCCTCAAGCCTTGGTACTTCAATGACTTCAATTCCTCTTTCACCGAGAAATTTTTTCATCATTATGTTGTAGGAAGCAGTGACCACATCAAATGGTTCAGTTCCTACAAACCGTCTTGTAATGTTCAATGTTTTTGCAAAGTATTCGTAAAAAATTGTAAGGTCCAACATGCAGTTTATATCCCCTGCCTTATATTTGTCCTTGATGAAATAGGTGGGAAATGTTGCCGATGAAATAAGGTAATCAGATGTAGGATGAACCATAACATTGCTTAAATGTTCAACTCCTTTTTTAACAAGTTCGTACCTGTCCTTGGCAGGAAATATGCTTTTGTCTTCAGAAACAACAAACAGGTGCAAATAGCTGCACATTTTAGCTGCAATTTCAACAAGGTACAAGTGCCCCTTTGTAAACGGGTTGCAGTTTAATACAATGGCTCCCGCATTTTCCGAACTATTCCCGGCTTTAAGTGAACTGACAAAATGCCGGATGCCGCCTTTTATATTTTCCATTAAGGCAGCATCCTTTGTTTCAGCTATGAGGTAAAATCCCAGATCACTGAATATGCTGATATTTTCATTCTTTGTAAATAAAAACATGTGGCTGTGACCATTTTCGATTCCTTTTGAAACCAGCAACGTCACTATTTTTGCAGAAAGACCTTCTCCCTGGTATTGGTCTGAAACTGCAATGCATTTCAGCACGTTGCCCTGAAGAGAACCTGTTGCTGCAATTTTTCCGTCGCTTAAGCATATGTTGACTGTAAATTCAATTCCGTCATCATAGGAAAGCTCTTCTCTCGTAAGAAATTCCTTAAGATTCTCAAGTTTTCTTCCTTTCATCGGATATCCGAATTCCTCGTAATATGTTTCATAGCCCATGTTTTCACCTTATAAAGTATTTTTTATTGTGTCTATGATTGTACCGTCACGATATATTACATTGGCAACTGTCCTGCTGCCAAGCTTAATTTCTTTTGGAACGCCTGTGATGCCTTCAGCTATGTTTTTAAGGTCATGAATATCGATAACAGGAAGACCTGAAGCTTGAAGCCTTTCCTTAAGCTCGCCTCTTTTAGGATTTACTGCAATTCCTCTTTGGGTTACAAGCACATCTACGGTATTTCCCGGTGTTGAAACGCATAAAACCTTGTCAACAACTATTGAAAGCCTTGCTCTTGTAAGAGGAGCAACAATCATGGTGAGTTTTGCTCCTGCAGCAGTATCGCTGTGTCCTCCGGAACCGCCCATTATAAATCCGTTTGAATCAGTGTGAACATTTACATTGAAGTCTGTGTCGATTTGTGTGGCTCCAAGTATTACAACATCCAGGTTGTCAACTATGGCGCTCTTTGCAGTGGGGCTTGCATAGTGTGATGCAGTTACTTCCCTGTGCCTCGGGTTATCTCTTATGGACTGTACTGCCCTCAAGTCAAAGCACTGAACATCCATCAATGTTTCAAAGCATCCTGCCTCAAGCATGTCAACAAGGTAGCTTGTTATGCCTCCCATGCCGAAGCTTCCCTTTATATTTTCCTTAAGCATGAGGTCCTTCAGGTATTTTGCAACAGCAAGAGATGCTCCTCCTGCTCCGGTCTGGAATGAAAAACCGTCCTTGAGAAGACCTGAGCTCTGGATTACTTTTGTGGCATAGGAAGCCATCATGAGTCCTACAGGATCTCTTGTAATTTTTGTTGTTCCGGAAACAATTCCAGTTGGGTCACCTATTTTGTCTACACACACAACATAATCCACATATGTTTCAGAAATTGAAAAGTCGTACAGTGGATATTCCACAAGGTTGTCAGTGATGACAACAACTTTTTTTGCATTCATGGCATCAACAAACGCATATCCCAAAGACCCGCAGGCTGATTTTCCGTACTTTCCGGAACAGTTTCCCATGTTGTCTGATGAAGGGGCAGCTATGAAAGCAATGTCTATGGGAGTCCTGCCTGTTTCAATGTCGCTGGGGCGTCCTCCGTGGCTTCTGAAATCAACCGGCTTTTGCATTATGCCGGAAGATATTTCTCTTCCCACAGCTCCCCCCATGTAGTTCACTTCAAGCCCGGTCACAACATTGTTTTTAATGTGAGTTACAAGCGGTGCATGAATGTCAAAGACTGAGCTGGCATTAACCGTCAGGTCCTTATATCCCATGTTTGCAATTTCTTCCATAACCATGTTTATTACATGGTCTCCGTTTCTTAAATGATGGTGGAAGGATATCCTCATTCCGTCCTTCAGACCGCACAGCGTTATTGCTTCTTTAATAGATTTTACCACTTTATTCATTAAAATGCACCTCCTAAAGCTCTAGCCGCTTCCAGAGTCTGTCTTGCTCTTTCGACTATAGGAGCATCAATCATTTTTCCTCTCAGAGAAATTGCGCCTTTTCCCTGCTCCTTGGCAACCTGAATGATTTCCATTACTTCTTTTGCATACTCTATTTCTTCCAATGTGGGGCTGAAAACTTCATTAACTGACTGCACATGTCTTGGGGATATGCAGGCCTTGCCTGTAAAGCCAAGACTTTTGGCAAACTCTGCATCTGTTCTCAATCCTTCTTCGTCTTCAACATCAGTGAAAGGAGTATCATAAACATCTATGCCTGCTGCCCTTGCTGCCATGACCATCCTGCCTCGGCTGTAGAATATTTCATCGCCCTTTTTTGTTCTTTTGCAGCGGAGGTCTGCAGTAAGGTCTTCGCCTCCCAAAAATATTGCTTTTATTCTTTTGCTTGAAGACGCTATTTCAAATGCATTTTCAACACCCAGTGCAGTTTCAATAAGGGGTATGAGAGAAATTTTCTTTTCAATACCGTGTCTTCTTTCGACTTCGCCCATATAGTTTTCAACAACTTTTATATCCATTCCGCTGCTTACCTTCGGAGGCATAATCATGTCCGGTTTCATTGGTATTATCTCATCCAGATCCTTTTTCCAGAAATCCGTATCAATGGAATTTATTCTGATTATAACTTCACAGCCTTTGTAACCAAGATACTTAAGTGCATTTCTTACAAGAATGCGGGCAGAATC
The DNA here is from genome assembly GCF_029265225.1 of Sedimentibacter sp. Classification (GTDB taxonomy): domain Bacteria; phylum Bacillota; class Clostridia; order Tissierellales; family Sedimentibacteraceae; genus Sedimentibacter. The sequence continues at coordinate 1,339 of NZ_JAJUJR010000213.1, read as the reverse complement.
CTTTTCTTGAGGTGAAACAGCATCTTCAAGGTCTAATATTACGCTGTCGGCTCCAAGGGCATCAGCATTCAACAACATGCCTGAATTGTTGCCAGGCATAAACAACATGCTTCTTCTCATCAGTTTCCCATCCTTTCTGCTCTTTTTAGGGCTGTTTCAATCCTTGCGCGTATGGCACATTCAACAGCGCCCCTGTCTTTGAGCTGAATTTTTACGTTTTTCACATCAAATTCCGAAAGAACTTCTTTTACAGTTCTTTCTATGTCTTCACCGAACTGATTATAAACAATTGATGTAAGATTAATTTCTATTCCATTGTCATTAGGCTCGACCTGAACAAATATGTCGCTTGATTCCAAAGTTCCGGCAGTTGCCTTCTTTTTTATCTCCATTTTGCCACCCTTCCTAAAATTAAATTTTTAAGCCTGTCCCTGATGATAAATTTAAACTATGCAATAAGCCCACCCTGAGGGTGAGCTTATTATTATGTTATTTTAAATTTAACCGAATAATATCGGTACAATAAATGTTGCCAGAAGTATTATAAATGCTCCGCCAAGTCTTGATGAAATTTGTGCAAATGGCATGAGTTCCATTCTATGTGCTGCTGTTAATACGGCAACGTCTCCTGTTCCTCCCATGTTAGCCATGCAAAGACCTGCTGTAATGGCTGCTTCAATAGGATAGAAACCAACAAGTTTTCCAACAAGTCCTGAACCTATTACAGCTCCAAGAACTACAAGGAAGCAAAGCAACAGATAAAGAGGAGTGAATGCTGATATTACCTGGCCAAGATCAGTATAAGCAATACCTATACCCATAAGCAGTGCAGGTGTCCAGTTTGATGCAACAAATTTATACCATTCAGCGCATGCTCTTTCATATTTCTGAGGAACTACATTTAATGCTTTTGCAACTCCAACAGATATGATCATCCATGCATATGGGTGAATGTCAAGTCCTGCATAAGTTTCAAGGAAGTACGCAATAATTTGACCAACAGTGAAGAATGTTACTGCTATTGCAATACCTATTCCGTAATCGGTTAATTTTACAGGGCTGTTATCTTCTTTTTCTTTCAGGTCATCTTCTCCGATATCCATAAGCTTTCCGTTTCCGCTTAATGAAGGATATTTTTTGCCAAGTCTGTCAAGCAATCCGCCGAATACTATGGCAATGGCATTTCCAAGAGCTACAGCAGGAACAAGTTTTGATAAAATTGTTTCTGCAGGAATTCCAAGTCCATTTGCAAATACTTCTGATATAGGAACTGCTCCTGCTCCCATACCGCCTCCCATTATAGGAATGCCTATATATGCAATTGATTCTCCCGGTGATT
>NZ_JAJUJR010000354.1 GCF_029265225.1 Sedimentibacter sp. | reverse complement strand
TGATGAGATTTTAAATAAGCCATCCAGACTAAGCGATGAGGAATTTAACTACATTAAAAAGCACAGCACATACAGCTCTGAATTATTGCATGGCAAATTTGTTGAGGACATATCCAAAATTGTTGAAGCACACCATGAAAGACTGGATGGAACGGGTTACCCTAAAGGGCTGAAGGGTGATGAAATCCGCATAGAAGCAAAAATAATAGCCGTAGCTGATTCCTACGATGCCATGACATCAGACAGGGCATATCGAAACGCCTGGACTCCGGAAGAGGCCATGAATGAATTGAAGCACTGCATAGGCACATTTTATGATAAAGACATAGTGCTTGCTTTAGAGAAGATATTAATAGAAGAAGGAATTCTTAAAAATTAATTATATTAAAATAAGGAATTTGGGCGAGCCCAAATTCCTTTTCTTTAATTTTAATTCTTAATTCTTAACTCTTAATTTTTCAGTATTAATTCTTTAACTATTTCCGTCGCCATGGCAGCATCTGCCTTGCCCTTTGTTTCTTTCATGATGAAGCCTATTATGGAGCCTATGGCCTTTTCCTTGCCGCTTTTGTATTCTTCTGCAGCCTTTTGATTGTTTGCCACTGCCTTTTCGCATATAGCCCTTAAATCGCTTTGGTCAATTCCTGCCATATCGCTTTCTGAAATAAAATCCATTGCTCCTTTGCCCGTGTCAAGCATTTGTTCAAGAACATTTCTTGCCATGTTTGAACTCAGTTTCTTGTTTTCAGTCAACAGTACAAGCTCATTTAACTGTTCAGGTGAAACTTTGATTGAAAATTCTTCTTTTTCTGTATCTGTGGACAGACGTCTGAACACCTGTCCGAGGATGTAGTTTGAAACAAGCTTTTTGTTTGTTACATTTCTGCATGAGCTTTCAAAGTACTCTGCTATTTTTTTATATTTTGTTAAAAGCTCAGCATCATCAAAAGGAAGAGCAAATTCTTCCGTAAAGCGCTTCAACTTTTCTCCAGGTAGTTCCGGCAGAGATTCCCTGATTCTTTTTATTTCATCATCTGAAATTGCAATTGTAACAAGGTCCGGGTCCCTGAAATACCTGTAATCATCGGCATCTTCCTTGCCGCGCATGCTTTCTGTGATGTTTTGCTCAGCATTGTATCTTCTTGTTTCCTGCACCACTTCTCCGCCGCTTTCAAGAATATCTATCTGTCTGTTGAATTCATATTCCATGGCTTTTGCAATGAAGTTAAGGGAGTTCATGTTCTTGATTTCTGCCCTTGTTCCGAATTTCTCTTCACCCTTTTTTCTGATAGAGATGTTCACATCGCATCTTAAGGAGCCTTCCTGCATCTTGACGTCAGACACTCCTATATACTTCATTATGAGTCTCAGTTTTTCAATGTATTCAACTGCTTCATCTATGCTTCTTATATCAGGCTCCGACACTATTTCAATAAGAGGTACACCTCCCCTGTTGTAGTCGATGTATGTGTCTCCTCTTTCATGAATGAGCTTTCCTGCATCTTCTTCAATATGAATTCTTGTAATGTTTATGTTCCTGCCAGAAGACAATGTGATGTATCCCTTTTCACACAGCGGTTTGTCGTACTGCGAAATCTGATATGCCTTTGGAAGGTCAGGATAGACATAGTTTTTTCGGTCCATCTTTGAAATGTTTCTGATTCTGCAGTTTGTGGCAAGCCCAGCCTTAACGGCATATTCAACAACTGCCTTGTTTAATTTAGGCAATGTTCCGGGAAGACCTATGCACACAGGACAGCAGTGTGTGTTTGGGTCTCCTCCGAATTCTGTGGTGCACTGGCAGAATATTTTTGTCTTTGTTGAAAGCTCCACATGAGTTTCAAGTCCTGCTACCATTTCCCAGCTCATAGTCTCACCCCTGTTTCCATTTCTTTGTATATGTCATTTTTAACCATCTGCTCATACTGATAAGCAGCATTTAGTATTTTTGCATCCTGAAAGCTGTCTCCTATAATCTGCATTCCAATAGGAAGACCTTTGTTATCAAAACCGCATGGTACTGATACTGCAGGAATCCCTGCAATATTAACGGGAACTGTCAGGATGTCTGTCATGTATGTTTCAATTGGATCCTTTTGAGTAAAGTTCAGTTCAAAGGCAGTCATTGGGACCGTTGGCGAAACAATTACATCACATTTTTTGAACGCATCCTTGAATGCATTCACCAGTGCTCCTCGAAGCTGCTGGGCTTTCTTATAATATGCGTCATAGTAACCGGCGCTTAATACATAGGTTCCAAGCATGATTCTTCTTTTTACTTCCTTTCCGAATCCTTCGCTTCTTGTCCTGCATATCATGTCATTTATGTCATTGTAGCTTGGAGTCCTGTATCCGTAGCGTATGCCGTCATACCTGCCAAGGTTTGAGGAAGCTTCAGCACATGCAAGTATATAGTAAACAGGAAGAGCATGTTTTAACTGAGGAAGACTGATTGGGACTATTTCTGCTCCAAGAGACTCATAAACCTTCAATGCATTTTCAATGGACTCTCTTACGTCATCTCTTATGCCTTCAAAATATTCCTTTGCTATTCCTATTTTCATTCCATTGATGCTGTCTTTTAATGTATCAGCTGTCTTTGTCATGCTTCCTTGTGATGTTGCATCATTTTTGTCGTATAGGGATATGGCGTCATATACAATGGCAGCATCTTCAACTGAGGAAGTTATGGGTCCTATCTGGTCAAAGCTTGAAGCATAG
>NZ_JAJUJR010000324.1 GCF_029265225.1 Sedimentibacter sp. | reverse complement strand
TGAGCGATGACGAAAGAGGAAGGACCCTTCCCGTTGATAAGCTTTACATAGACATAGGCTCGGGTTCTAAATCAGAAACCGAAAAACTTGTAAGCATCGGAGATTATGCTGTATTTATAAGCGATTACGTTGAGTTTGGAGATTCACTCATAAAAGCGAAGGCTCTTGACGACAGGGCAGGCTGCAGCGCCATACTTGAACTTTTAAGCATGAAGCTTGATGCGGATTTTTACGGAGTATTTACAGTAATGGAAGAAGTGGGATGCAGAGGAGCCCAGACTGCAGCATACACATTGGAGCCGGACCTTGGCATTGTAATTGAAGGAACAGTTTGCGCAGACATGCCTGGCATTGAAGAACACTCAAAATCTACAATAATAGGCGGGGGAGCTGCTCTTTCCATTATGGACAATTCAACAGTATATGACATTGACATTGTAAGAGATGCTGCTAAAATTGCAGAAGAAAACAATATTCCATATCAGTACCGAAAATCATCTGCAGGCGGCAACGATGCAGGAGCAATCCATAAAACAAAGGAAGGCTCTAAGGTCATGGCAATTTCAGTTCCATGCAGATACATTCATTCAGCAGTGAACGTAGCAAGCAAAAATGATTACAACAGCGTTGTAAATCTTGCAAAAGCAGTCATACTGGCAAATCAGAAAGGGGAATAAAATGAATTTTAACAGCGAATTAATGAAAAAATTATCAGATTGTTTTTCTCCCTCAGGAAGAGAAAAAAACATCCGCGAAATTATAACAGAAGAAATCAAAGATTATGTTGATGAAATAAAAGTTGACCCTCTAGGAAATCTCATTGCAAGAAAAAAAGGAAACGGTAAAAAAATACTGTTTTCAGCTCACATGGACCAGATTGGACTTATCATCACTCATGTTGATGAAAAAGGATTCTTGAGATTTTCAAATGTTGGAGGAATACATGCAAAAGAAATCATAGGATTGTCCATGATTTTTGACAACGGACTTCAGGGAGTTGTATGCTGTGAAGAATTAAAAGACAATGAAAAGCTTACAATGAGCAAGCTTTATATTGACGTTGCATCAACTGATCCTGAATTTGTAAAGAAAAACTTCCACATAGGAGACATGTGCGTATTCAAATCAGAATATTACGAAACATCGGACTGCGCTGTTTGCAGAGCTGCTGACGACAGGATAGGCTGCTACATTCAGATAGAGGCCATTAAAGACCATCCTGCAACTGAAAATGACGTTTATTATGTATTTTCCGTTCAGGAGGAAGTCGGCACCAGAGGAGCAAAGACTGCGGGCTACAGCGTAAATCCTGATCTTGCAGTGGCACTTGATGTTACAGCAACAGGAGATTCTCTGGACGGAATTAAAATGGATGTGAAACTTGGCGGAGGAGCAGCAATCAAGCTCATGGACAAATCAATGATCACACATCCTGATGTTAAGAACCTCCTCACAAGACTGGCAGAAGAAAACAACATCATGTATCAGTATGAGGTTCTTGAGTTCGGCGGAACAGATGCAGGTCCTATACATCTCACAAGAGAAGGAATTCCAAGCGGAGTAATTTCCATACCCACAAGAAACCTTCATTCAGCTGCAGAAATAATAAATAAAAATGATGTGTTTGAATGCATTAAACTTCTCAAAGTAACTGCAGCTTCAAAATAAAATACATTTACTAAGCCGTTGGAATCCGACGGCTTTTTTTTACGAACTTTTATTGTTACAAATTAAATTATATACGCATATTATATATAAAGATATATCCAGAAAGGATGTTAAAAAATGAAATATTTAAACCATAAATACATGGATTATGATTGTATTTATTTAAATAGTAATGAATTTGGTTTTTTGCAGCTTAGCGTATTTCACAATGTAGTAGATACACCCATAGAGGGTGCTGAAGTAACAATATATAAAATTTCCTATTCAGGCTTATACAACGAAAAGGCTGAAGGAAGGCGAGTAGGCCAATATACAACTGATAAACAAGGTTACACTCCAAAAATTGAGCTGCCTGTACTAAATGAATTGCTGCCGGGTGAACATTATTATTATATTACTATAAGAGCTGATGGATTTAACAATGCATTCATTATGAATGTGCAGGTATATTCGAATATCCTCACTTCATATAGGGTTAACTTAATCCACTATGGATATAGCGATGTAGAATTCAATTTTATGATTCAGCCCACAAGGACAGAAATGCACAACCCAACTCATCAGCATAATCTTGATTCAAGGAGACCATAAGGTCTCTTTGTTTTACTTGACAAAATTTTGGCAGTTGTGTAGTATTAAAAGAAAAATTATATCGCATAATTGAACTGCAGAGCTGTGGTTAACTAATACAGAAAGTAAAATCTGTATCCTCATTTAAGAAATTGGAGCAAAAATATGAATAAAGATACGGCAGAAATAATTAAAGCAGTACAAAATTCCATGGAACTTTTGAAGTGCAGGAAATGCGGATGCATGAAAAAGTCTCTTGAAAGCATGAGGAGTGCATTGTCAGCAACTGAGAATATTGATTTTTCAGTTCTTATGACTGAAATACAAACAGCACTGGATAAGACAGAGCCTTCCGAATATACATGAATAGGATGCAAGCCATGCTGGTCAGCAGTGGTTACCAATACTTTTGACAGTGTATTTTTTGATTTAAATAACATTCATTCCATAGAAGACAATATTATTAATCAAAGCACTATACTTCCTGCAGCAGGTGAATACCATGTGCTTGACATTGATGAATGCAGTCCGGTTGCAGTTTCCACATTAAGCAGTTCTTACCTTGCAGACAAATTAGCTGATTTAAAACCCAGGGGCTTAAGCATTGTGGGCAAGACTGAAACAGAAAATATAGGCATTGAAAAAATAATCAGGAATATTCTTGCGGTTCCCTCAATTAAGCATCTTATCCTTTGCGGAAAAGATGCTGAAGGTCATTACAGCGGTAATACACTGTTGAAATTGTTTGAAAATGGAGTTGACCAAAACAACAAGGTTATTGGTTCCAAAGGAAGAAAAGCTGTTTTAATAAACACATTGACAGAAGAAGTAGAGTGGTTCAGAAAAAATATTGAAGTG
>NZ_JAJUJR010000035.1 GCF_029265225.1 Sedimentibacter sp. | reverse complement strand
AATTGGAACTCATTGCGTTTGACCTACCAACAATCTGTTCTTCGCTATCGCTTGAACATATTGGGGTAGGTCATAAAAAAAAATCTTTCATTCCTATAAACACACTATACAAATGTGCTTATAGGGACGAAAGATCCGCGGTACCACCCTAATTATGATTATATCATCACTCTTCGAGGTCTAACAACCTCTATCCCTGTAACGTGGGTTCACGTGTTTGTCTACTTGGATTACCGTTGAACAAACCAGCTCAGCAGTGTATATTATATTTCTCTGTCATTGGCTCTCAGCACCACCAATTCTCTGTAGACATCTAAAATACTTTTCTCTGCTTCAACGCATTAACTATTAATCCACATCTTAATCGAAACAATTAACAATGTCAACACTTTTTTAAAAAATATTTTTTCCGCTTCTTCATGACTCGTAAATGTTATGTAAAAACAAAAAGGAACGGTTGAGCCGTTCCTTGAATTTTTAAGCTACTATGTCTGCAATACTAAGATTTAAATTGTTTTTCAAATTGATAAGTTCATCTTTAAGCTGCTGAGGAACAGTGTCTCCTACTTTAGCATAAAAATCTTCTATTCCCTTTTCATCTTCAAGCCATGAACTAACATCAATTTTAAGCAAATCTTCGACAGTTTCCTGTGATATGTTCATTCCTTCGAAGTTAATGTCTTCAGCATATGGCAAATTTCCTATTGGAGCATCAACAGCATCAACTTTATTTTCACATCTTTTCAAAATCCATTCAAGAACTCTGAAGTTATCACCGAAGCCCGGCCACATGAATTCTCCCCTGTCATTTGTCCTGAACCAGTTAACATGGAATATTTTTGGAGCATTGCTCATTTTTTCTCCCATTTCCAGCCAGTGTGCAAAATAATCTCCCATGTTGTATCCGCAGAAAGGAAGCATTGCCATCGGGTCTCTTCTTACAACTCCAACCTTGCCTGCAGCTGCTGCAGTAGTTTCAGATGCAAGTGTTGAACCAACAAACACTCCGTGCTGCCAGCTTCTTGACTGATATACAAGAGGCGCAGTCTTTGCTCGTCTTCCGCCGAATATTATTGCGGACAGCGGAACTCCTTCAGGAGATTCGAACTGTGATGAAATGCATGGGCAGTTTTTGGCAGGAGCAGTAAATCTTGAGTTAGGATGTGCTCCTTTTTCCTTAGATGTTTTCCCATTCCATGGATTTCCCTGCCAGTCCAGTCCGTTTTCCGGCGGATTTTCATCAAACTTTTCCCACCATACAGTATCATCATCCAGGTTGTAAACAACGTTGGTAAATATTGCATTTCTTTTTGTTGACATGAGAGCGTTGTAATTTGATTTTTCATTTGTTCCCGGTGCAACACCGAAGAAGCCTGCTTCAGGATTTATTGCCCATAGCCTTCCGTCTTCCTTTATACGAAGCCATGCTATATCGTCTCCCACAGTCCATACTTTGTATCCTTTTTTCCTGTAGAGTTCCGGCGGTATAAGCATTGCAAGGTTTGTTTTTCCGCATGCTGACGGGAATGCTGCTGCCACATATTTAACTTCGCCTTCAGGATTTTCAATTCCCAAAATCAGCATGTGTTCAGCCATCCAGCCTTCCTTCCATCCCTGGTAGGATGCAATTCTTAAGGCAAAGCATTTTTTTCCTAAAAGAACATTTCCGCCGTAGGCTGAGTTGCATGACCATATGGTGTTGTCTTCAGGAAAATGAAATATGTACCTTTTGTTTATATCAAGACTGCATTTGGCGTGGAGTCCTCTGACAAAGTCATTTGAATCTCCAAGAACATCAAGAACCTTTTGTCCGATTCTTGTCATGATGTTCATGCTTAGTACTACATAAATTGAATCTGTCACTTCAAAACCTATTTTGGAAAATTCAGAGCCAACAGGCCCCATTGAATAAGGAATTATGTACATTGTTCTTCCTTCCATGCAGCCGTTGTAAATCTCTTTTCCCAAGCTGTATGCTTCTTCAGGACTCTTCCAGTTGTTTGTTGCTCCTGCATTTTTTTTGTTTCTTGAACAAATAAATGTTTTATCTTCCATTCTTGCAACGTCATCCTTGCGTGAACGGTGATAGTAGCATCCTGGATATTTGTCCTGATTCAAGGCCTTGATTTCTCCTGTTGAACAAGCTTCCTGGCGGAGAATGTTCAGCTGTTCTTCACTGCCGTCAATCCACATGACATTTGCTGGTTTTGTCATTTTGACTATCTCATCTATCCAAGTTAAAACATTTTGGTTTGAAGTTAATTTACGCATGATACGCTCCTAATATATGTGTTATATTATATCGTTAAATTTAATAAATGTGTTATATTATTTAATAGCTATTTGTATTATATTACGCAACATTACCGGTTGCAACCCTTTAAATAACTTCCGTATTAATTTAGCTTTTTTGTGTGTTTTCTTAACTAAAAAATGTTATAACCATCAATTTTTGCAAAAAGAAAGAGAAGCTCATTGTTGCGGTTTTTATTAAAAACCAAGCTTCTCAAAAATTATATATTTAAATGTGTTATTTGTTCTTTTATTTTGGATGCAGCCTTATGAACGGAATTTTTTTCCGTTTCGTTAAGCTCCGGAACAATTATTTCTTTTGCTCCTTCTTTCCCAAGCTTAACCATCATCCCCAAGGACACTTCCTTAATTCCAAATTCCCCTTCCAGAGGAACAGAGCATTCGATTATTTTCCCGCTGTCGCATGCAATGGCTTCAAGAACCTCCGAAGCAGTAACAGAAGAAGTCCAGCCGCTTGTTCTTCTGGCATCAAGACCTTGAAATTCCAAAAACCAGTCCACCAGAATTTTTTTAATATCTTTCTTTGTTTCATCTTCAACAGTAATAATTTTTCCGTCATATTTTATGTCATTCATAAGCGGAACCTGATCTTCACCGTGCTCACCTATACAGTATGCTTCTGTTTTGTGAAAATCAAGGCTGAATTTTTCAGAAAGAGCCCATCTGAGCCTCAGACTGTCGTTTGCTGAAAACCCCAGCATTTTCATCCTGTCCTTATTAAGTTTCTTATAAAGGTAAAAGTTGAATACATCAATTGGATTTGTGGCAGTGAGTATAACGGCATTTTTGTTGAAGTGGCAGGAATTAACTAAAATCTCATCCATAACCTTTATATTGTCCCTCAAATACTCATCCCTTGATACAACTTTTCTTTCAGGAGCTCCTGCTGCTATGAAAATCACCTGGCAGTCGCTAATGTCTTCATATTCTGCAGCAGACACCACAGTCTTTGAGAAAGGCATGAGAGCATGTTCCATGTCCATGGCATGATGCTTCAATACATTCTTTTTTCTTCCCACAAGTTTTATTTCATCATATATTCCTTTCTGAGCAGTCAAAAAGGCTGTTGTGGAACCAATGGCTCCGGTTCCTCCAATAATCGCTAGCTTCAATTTTCCTCCTGAATTCATTAATGTAATTGTTTATTTGTTCAAGCTCTTATAATTTTTATTTCTATAGAGCAGAAAAGCTGCTGCAACACCGACCAGCGGGCATACATAGCACAATGCCGCATATGGAGCATACTGGGCTGCTGTTATTCCCATAATGGGCTTTATTAAAAATGAGTTTATGTTCCACGGCATAAGAGGTGCTACAATTACTCCTGTATCAGATATTGTTCTTGCTAAAACGGTGTTATCCAGTTCTAGTTCCTTGTACTTATCATTAAGTATTCTTCCCGGAAGTATTATTCCTGCAGTCTGGTCGCATGTGGCAACTGTGAGAATTGTGCTTATGAAACCTGTTCTGAGCACAAGACTGATTTTTGTATTTATACCGGATACCAGTTTATCCATAAGAGGCATGAGTATATTTCCCTTTTCAAATATTTTAACCAAAGAAAAGGCGCTTATTACAATGCAAATTGCTTCAATCATGGAAACCATTCCTCCGCTTACAAGAAGATTGTTGAGCTCTTCTGACGGAGTGCTGCCGTGAAAACCAAATATTATGGACCTTATGACTTCTCCAATGGTCATCCCTTGAAAAATAACGCTCAGGGCTGCGCCCACAGCTATTCCAACAGAAAGGGTGTAAATTGACTTGAGCCCTGAAACAGAAAGTGCCAGAATAACAACAGGAAGAAGCAAAAGAATTATTGATGTGTTGAAGCCTCCTGCAATTGCATTTTTGTACAATATTAGTTTACCGTAATCCCCCGACGTGTATTCAAGGCCGATTATGTAATAAATAACAGCTGTAATTGCTATTGTAGGCAATAAAGTCACAAGCGTAGATTTTAAAATATCCTTGTAATTTCTGTCAATAGTTACCATGGCCAGGTTCACAAGACCTGACAGCGGCGATATTTTGTCAGCAATGAAAGCTCCGGAAACAAGTACTCCAACCATGAGATTAAGGGGAATACCCAATCCCAGCCCTATACCTGAAAGCGAGATGCCCACGGTGCTCATGGTTCCAATGGCTGTTCCCATGAAATAAGACACAGCTGTCATTATTAAAAATGCTGCCATTAAAAAGTTCACGCCTTCCATATACGTGAAGCCGTAATACATTATTGTGGGAACAACTCCCGATGCAAGCCATATGGAAGTTGTCGCTCCTATAAACAATATGACTATTACAAGATTTTTAACTTCAAAAACAGCTGAAACAATTGTTTCAAACAGCTCCTTAAGTGCAAATCCGCTTTTCTTAAGAACAATCACCGTAAAAACAATGCCTGCAATAAATCCGATGTACAATGGCACAGAAAAAACTATGGATCCTATTATGAAAAACAGGCTCACAGCCATTATGGCAATTGGATTTACTGCCAATTTAATTTTACCCAATTCAGCACCTCTTTTTCAAACTAAAAAAATATAAAATACAATATGGGCAGGAAAATAGCAGGAAGCATATTTCCGACCTTTATTCGTTTAATTTCCAGAAAATTAAGCCCAATAGCCATAATGAGAGTACCGCCCACGGCAGTCATTTCGCTTATTACTTCCGGACTCAGCAAAGACTGAACAAACTGTGCAAGTATTGTCAAAAGCCCCTGATAAAGCAAGACGCTTATGCTTGAAAAAATTACACCAACGCCCATAGAAACAGCCATTGAAATTGAAATTATTCCATCAAGCAGTGCCTTTGAAAACAATATTTCATGATTTCCTGTAAGACCGCTTTGAATGGCGCCCATAATAGACATGGAGCCTACGCAGTACACAAGCGTGCAAGATACAAAACCTGCGGTTATGTTGCTTTTGTTGTTTTTCATCCTGCCTTCCACTGACTGGCCGAGCCTGTCCAGCCTTCCTTCAATATCAAGCAGTTCTCCCATTAATGTTCCGATGATAACAGAAACAATCAAAAGAGTAAGATTTTCACCTACAAGGCTTAATTTTATCCCCACTGTCACAACAGCCAGGCCTGATGCTTTCAGTAGAGAATCCGATAATTTTTCAGGTATTATGTTTTTGAAAATGATGCCTATAATTCCTCCGACTACAATTGCCAATGCGTTAACTATTGTTCCAAACATGCTTCCCCCTGCTAGATGTAATTTTCTATGAATTTTTTCACTTCAAGCGAAGCTTTGTATGCATCGTTTTTTGATGCAATGCCTTCCTCTACAGCTTCATTAACAGCCTCCTTTAAAGAATAATCTTTTTGTATGAGTTTGTCAAACAAAATCGCCTGAAGGCTTACAACAGGCCCCGCGGACGGTTCTTCGACCCAGTCGTTGTTTAAGCCTACCAGCACATATTCTCCTCTTTCCACATCCTCATGGTTTTTGAGCTTTTCAAGTACCTTCGGCGCACTTCCATAAAATGAATTTTCGTGCAGTTTTGTGAGTTCTTTCATCACACAAATGGTTGAATTTGGCATGACTTCATTTATGTTTTCCATAAGATTTATGATTCTTTTAGGAGATTCATATATTACAAATGTTCTGACAGGATTCTTTTTTATTTTTCTAAGGGCATCTTCAAGCTCGCTTTTTTTTCTGGGCAAAAATCCGTAAAAAATAAATTCATAGGTGCTTATTCCCGCAGCAGAAAGTGCAATTGTAACAGCCGATGCACCTGCCAGCGCTATGACTTCAATTCCTTCTTCTCTGGCTCTTTTTACAAGCTCATAGCCGGGATCAGAAATACAGGGCGTTCCGGCATCTGTGACCAGTGCCACGTTTTTTTCCTCGTTTAAGATTTCGTTGATTATTTCTTCACTTCTTGTTTTTTCATTGAACTTATGATATGAAACAAGCTTTGTCCTTATATCAAAATGATTGAGAAGCTTCTGGGTGTGCCTTGTATCCTCCGCAAGAATCATATGGCATTCATTTAGTGTTTCAACGGCTCTTTCCGTCATGTCCTTTAAGTTCCCGATAGGTGTGGGAACAATATATAATATGCTCATGTTATACTCCTGATTCTAATCTGCACAGTGCAAATTTGATTTCTGTGTAAGTTACTTCATCGGGCAAGGCATCCTTAATGGGCTTAAGTTTGTCTGTGCCTTCCTTTTCAATTGCTTTTTTAATCATTTCTTCATGTTCAGCTTTTATGAACTGGCTGTAATTTATTTCATATCCTGTTTTAGCACAGTGAACAAGATGATTTTCCACTGTGTTTACAGTGAGACTTCTTTCTGCTGCAATTTCACTCACGCTTTTTCCCAGCCTGTAAAGATTGTAAGTTGTAATGTACGTGTCTTCTTTGGCTGCTTTTTTAACCTTTGAATCAATAATTTCATTGTTTGCCGTATGATTTTTGAAATCACTTTCTGTTGTTTCAGCATCTTTTATGATGGGCGTGATATTGTTTTTATGTGTGTATTCCTTTATTGCTTTGATGAACTTGCTGCCGTATCTGGATGCCTTCACATCACCCACACCTGAAACATTGAGGAACTCTTCCTCTGTGAGAGGATACTTCATGCACATGTCTTTTAATGTTGCATCTGAAAAAACAACAAAAGGAGGAACCTTGAGCTTATCAGCAATTTCCTTTCTCAGCACCTTCAATTGTTCAAACAGGTCTTTTTCAAAAGGCAGAGTTTCAGCTTTATTCTTGCTTTTTTCAAATACTTTCTTAATTTCAACCTTGCATTTTCCGCGGAGAACAAGATTTCCATCCTGTGTTATTTTTATTACCGGATACTTCCCTCCGCTTACGGCTAAAAAGCCTTCCGAAATGAGTACAGATATTATTTCCTTCAAAGTGTCCTTGTCATATTCCTTCATTAGTCCGTATGTTGTAAGCTCATGAAACTTCAATGATTTTATTTTTTGATTTGATGAACCCTTAAGAACATCTATGACTGTGTTGCTTCCAAATCTTTCTCCCATTCTGTACACGCATGAGAGAATTTTCTGGGCTTCAAGGGTTATATCATTTTTTTCAATGCTGCTAAGGCAGCTGCTGCAGTTTCCGCAGTATTCCTTTTCATATTTCTCGTCAAAATAACTTATGAGATATTTTCTCAGACATTTATCCGTGTTGCAGTAATTTGTCATGTCCCTTAATTTATCATATTCCCTGGCTCTGTTTGAAAAGTTCAAACTGTTTTCAATGAGGAAATTGTTCATTACAATGTCCGAAGGACTGAAAAGAAGTATGCATTCAGACGGTTCGCCGTCACGGCCTGCTCTTCCGGCTTCCTGATAGTAGCTTTCTATGTTCTTGGGCATGTTGTAATGTATCACATATCTGATGTTTGACTTGTCAATGCCCATGCCGAAGGCATTTGTGGCAACCATCACATCGGCGTTGTCATAAAGGAAATCATCCTGATTGGATGCTCTTTCCCTGTCGCTTAATCCTGCGTGATATTTAACGGCCTTATGACCTGCTGCAATCAGCCTTGCACACACCTCATCAGTAATTTTCCTCGTAATGCAATATATTATTCCGGGTTTTCCCTTGTTTTCCTCTATATATTTCAAGACGTAAGGAAATTTTTTGTTTATTCTTACAACCTCAAATTTTAAATTTTCTCTGTCAAAACCCGTTATAAGTTCAAAATGATTTTTAAGCTCTATTAAACTGATTATGTCTTCCTTGACCTGGGCAGTTGCAGTTGCTGTAAATGCAGATACTGCAGGATTTTGTCCTGTCATGTGACGAATTTCCTTTATTTTTAAATAGCTTGTTCTGAAGTCGTGTCCCCATTGGGAAACGCAGTGAGCTTCATCAACTGCTATCATGGATATCTTAATGTTCTTAAGCATCTCCAGGAATCCTGCTGATTCCAGCCTTTCAGGTGCAATGTACAGAAGTTTGTAGTTTCCTCTTTCTGCATCATAAATTATGTTTCTAAGCTCAGATGCTGACAATGTGCTGTTTATGAATGCAGCTTCCATTCCCATCTGCCTTAGTGTATCCACCTGGTCCTTCATTAAGGAAATCAGCGGTGATATAACTATTGCTGTGCCTTCGAGCATGAGCGCCGGAAGCTGGTAGCAAAGCGACTTTCCTCCGCCCGTGGGCATGATTGCAAGAACATCCCTTTTTGACATTATGTTATTTATAATTTCTTCCTGTCCTTCACGAAAGCATTCATAGCCGTAATATTTTTTCAAAAGCTCCAATGCCTGTTCCAACATATTTACCTCTTATATTTTTTAATAAGTTATTATATCATGAATGGAAAACAATATAAAGTTGCCAGAAATATTTTTTGGATATATAATACTGTGGACTAAAAAATTAACAGGACGGATAAAAATGAACGATACAAATAAACTAGGAACAGAAAAAATCGGAAAGCTTCTATTAAGTCTTGCCATACCATCAATCACTGCTCAGATAGTAAACATGCTCTATAACATTGTGGACAGAATTTACATAGGACACATGGCAGAAACAGGGCCTGCAGCCCTGACAGGAGTTGGAATAACAATGCCTGTGATCATGACCATAACAGCGTTCAGCAGCCTTGTGGGCATGGGAGGTGCTCCAAGGGCAGCCATAAAAATGGGAGAAAAAAATCATGATGAGGCAGAAAGAATACTTGGAAACTGTTTTTCCATGCTGCTATTGATTTCATCAATACTTACATTTGTATTCCTTTCATCCGGCGAAAAACTTCTTTGGATGTTCGGTGCAAGCAAAGACACCATATCTTTTGGACTTGAATACCTGAATGTGTACCTCATAGGAACAATATTTGTTCAGCTTACGCTTGGACTCAACAGTTTCATATCAACACAGGGCTACGCCAAGTACAGCATGCTCACTGTAATCATAGGAGCAGTCACAAACATAGTACTGGATCCCATATTCATATTCGGCCTTGGCATGGGCGTGAAGGGAGCAGCACTTGCAACTGTTCTTTCACAGGCACTGTCTTCACTTTGGGTAATGAAATTCCTGACCGGATCAAAAACAAGCCTGAAAATCAGAAAATGCAACATGAAAATAAAAAAATCAATAATAATACCCGTAATGCTTCTTGGAGTATCTCCGTTCATAATGCAGAGTACGGAAAGCCTGCTTAACATTGCCTTTAATTCATCACTGCAAAAATACGGCGGCGATCTGGCTGTAGGCTCAATGACAATACTGTCAAGCCTCATGCAAATGATTCATCTTCCTCTTGTGGGACTTACTCAGGGAGCCCAGCCAATCACAAGCTACAACTACGGGGCAAAGAACAACCTAAGGGTAAAAGCCACTTTCAGGCTGCTGATAAAATGTGCTTTTATTTACACTACAGCCGCATGGCTTTTGATGATGGTATTCCCGGGAACTTTTGTTTCCATGTTTACAAACGACCCTGCTCTAAAGGAATACTCCGTATGGGCA
This sequence comes from Sedimentibacter sp., assembly GCF_029265225.1. Classification (GTDB taxonomy): domain Bacteria; phylum Bacillota; class Clostridia; order Tissierellales; family Sedimentibacteraceae; genus Sedimentibacter. The sequence continues at coordinate 2,177 of NZ_JAJUJR010000035.1, read as the reverse complement.
GCAAGAATTTACATGGCAACAGCTTTTGTAATGGCTGCACAAAATTCATGCCAGCAGACATTTGTTGCTTTGGGACAATCCCGTGTTTCAATGTTTCTGGCTCTCTTAAGAAAAATTATACTTTTGATTCCGCTGATTTACATACTTCCGTACTTCTTTGAGAACAAAGTTTTTGCTGTGTTCCTGGCAGAGCCGGTATCCGACTTTATTGCAGCAACTGTGACCTTCACCACATTCATGCTTCAGATAAATAAAATTCTTGATGACAATGAAATCATGAAATAAAAAGACCTGGCAAGTTTATTTGCCAGGTCTTATTTATAAAAAAATAAAAAAATGAGACTTGTCAGTCTCATTTTTGCTTTTTGGTGCCGTAGAAGGGACTTGAACCCCCACGGTGTTGCCACCAACGGATTTTGAGTCCGTCACGTCTGCCATTCCATCACTACGGCGGAACCACTTTTACATATTAGCATACCGCCTAATAAATTGCAAGAGTTTTTTTAAACTTTTTTTTATTTAATTTAGTGATTCATTTTATCTTGAAAAAATGGCATTTTTACCCATTTTCTTCGCTTCATACATGTTCATATCAACCCGTCTTAAAAGCTCTTCAGCTGTTATGTCTTCTTTGTCCAATGTGTAAATACCTATGCTCAATGAAGTCTTTATTTTATTTCCATTATACTCTACTGCTGTTTTTTCGACGCTTTGCCTTATGGCTTCTGCAATCCTTGCTGCTGCAGCTTCATTTGCACCATTGAGACAAATCAGGAATTCATCTCCGCCAAACCTTGCTACCCAGTCTATTTTTTTTCTGACGCTTGATATCATTATTTCACTTACTTGCTTTAATATCAGGTCTCCTGCCATGTGGCTGTAGCTGTCGTTAATTTGTTTAAAATTATCAACATCCATCATTATCAATGAAAGTTTTGTTTTGTTCACTTCTGCAAAAAACATGTCTGCCGGAAGCCTTTCATTTATGAACCTTCGGTTGTACGTACCGGTCAGTTCGTCTACTACAAGTTTCTTGTTTAAATGTTCAATAGATTTTTCCAGTTCTTCATCGCTTCTTACGCTGTCGTCTTCAATTATGCCGGTATCTGTAATGTCCTTGAGCAGTTCCAGTGCATATGTATCTTCTTTTACCTGCACCGGACATGATGTTATCAAATAAATGATTCCCTTCTTAAACTCTATTTTGTGAAAGGTGTTGTTTTCCACTAAAGCTCTTGAGGTTACGCAATTTTCACAAGGTGTTCCTTTTTCCCAAAAGTCATAACAGTGAGTATGTACAGCTGTTCCATCCCTGCCTTCAACACTTTTTTTCACAGGATCTACAATTCTTACAACATCATACAATCCTTCAAATTTTGATATAGAATCCAAGACTTCCTGCTTGCTTGAAAAACTCATATTATTCCTCCGTAATTACAGCTTCCCCAATAACATTTTCACCCTGATCCATGCCTATTTCTACTTTTGATATTTTGTCAAATTTCTTCTCGATTTTATTTGATGTAATATTGATTTTATCCACATCATCCGAAACCTTTTTAATGTCTTTTGCAAGTGAATCCCATCTGTCCTTGTACAGCTTGAATTCCCTGCCAAGCTTGTTCAGTTCTTCATGTATTACAACAGCATATTTTTCTCTTTCCATGTTCCTGAGCACAACCTGCACAGTTGATAAAACAGACATCAATGTTGTTGGAGATGCCAACCAGACTCTCTTTTCCCCCGCATAATCAAGTATGTCCTGGTGGTACGCATTTATTTCAGCAAATATTGCTTCAGCCGGAATAAACATTATGGCCTGCTCCGATGTTTGTCCATCAATTATATATTTTGAAGAAATATCATTTATGTGCTTCTTCACATTTGTTTTAAAATCCCTTGAATACAGCTTTCTTTCAGCTTCATTGATGTTTGTATCAATCATTCGCTGATAATTTTCAAGAGGAAATTTAGAATCGATACAAAGCATCCCCACCGGCTCAGGAATATTAAGCACTGCATCAGCAATTGTTCCGTTAGAAAGTTTTTTTTGAAGTTCATATATTTTATCGTTCTTGTCCCCGAACACAACGGACAAAATATGGTTTAATTGAACTTCCCCGAATGTTCCCCTGCTCTTCTTGTCTGTCAACACGTCCTGCAATGATACTATATTT
>NZ_JAJUJR010000383.1 GCF_029265225.1 Sedimentibacter sp. | reverse complement strand
TGTTGATGCTTGCACCTATAACCTTGTCTCCAGCCTTTTTTTCAACAGGGATGCTTTCTCCTGTGAGCATTGATTCATCCAGTGATGAATTTCCAAATGTAATTATTCCGTCAACAGGAACAGACTGTCCGGGCTTTACTATTATAGTGTCGCCCTTTACAACTTCCTCAACTGGTATTTCCTCTTCAATTCCGTTTCTTTCTACAAGAGCAGTCTTAGGGGACAAATCCATTAGTTTTTTAATCGCATCAGATGTTCTTCCCTTTGCCCTTGCCTCAAGAAATTTTCCAAGGGTAATAAGAGCAAGAATTATGGCTGCTGATTCAAAGTACAGGTCCATGGAATACTTCATAACCATTTCCATGTCCATGTGTCCAAGGCCGTAACCTATTTTATATATGGCAAAGACACCGTATCCAACAGCAGCTGTTGTACCTATGGCAATGAGCGAATCCATGTTTGGTGAACCCTTGAACAATGTCTTAAAGCCAACTGTGTAATATTTCTTGTTTATTATCATAACAGGAAGAGCCAGAAGAAACTGTGTAAATGCAAAAGTCATTGCATTTTTATCGCCGTGAAATATTTTTGGCAGCGGCCATTCAAACATGTGTCCCATGGCCAGATAAAGAAGAGGTATGGCAAATGCAAATGAAATTGCAAGCCTCTTTTTCATATCCTTGAATTCTGCCTGGGCATCTGTTTTTTTGTCATCAGATTTCGCAGTAGATTTTTTTGTGTCTGCCACGCTTGCGCCATATCCTGTGTCCACAACAACTTTGATAATGTCATTTTCTTTCAGGACACTTTCGTCATATTTTACTGTCATGCTGTTGCTCAGCAAGTTTACATTTACTTCCTTGATTCCTTCGGTCTTGTTTATATTTTTTTCAATCCTTGCAGAACATGCTGAGCATGTCATGCCGGTCACATTAAATTTTTGTGATTTCATCCTGTTCTCCTTTACTTAGATACTTTATTTAAAAGTGAAATAATTTCATCGATTTTTTCTTCTTCATTTCCTTCTACAAATGCCTGCTTAACGCACATTTCCATATGGGTCTTAAGAATTTCATTGTTGGCTTTTCTCAAAATTGACTGAACAGCCATCAACTGATTTGAAATATCCATGCAGTATCTGTCTTCTTCAACCATTTTTGTTATTCCTTCAATTTGCCCTGCTGCTGTTTTTAACAAACGATTTATTTTTACTTTATCAGCTTTCATTATTACCTCCCAAGTGTACCCCCCCTGGGTGGGGGGTGTCTTTATATTAACTCTGTCTTCATCATTTGTCAATATATTTTTTAAAATATTTTTCTGTATAAGAATTTTACAACAGTAATATATAAATTATATGAAGACGTTCAAAATAAATTTAAATTATGTATTTTCTTTCCATAGTTCAAAAATGCTGGTATAATTAATAGTATACTGTATTTAATTCAAAATATTAAAGAAAGCAGGTTTATTATGGACAGAAAACTTATAGAGAGTCTTGACGTAAATTTCCCTAAACTGGGATTTGGCTGCATGCGTTTTCCTGTAAGGGATGGTAAAATCGATTTCGACCAGGCAAGAGAACTGATACGTCATGCAATGGACAGGGGCTTAAATTATTTTGACACAGCTTACAACTACCACAACGGAGAATCCCAGGAGTTTCTTGGAAATGTTCTTCAGGAATTTAAAAGAGAAAGCTACTACCTTACAAATAAACTTCCTGTATGGAAAGTAAAGGAAGAAAAAGATGCAGATAAATTTTTCAATGAGCAGCTGGAAAAATGCAATACTGAATATTTTGATTTTTATCTTCTTCATTCATTAAATAAGAACTCAATCGAAACGGTAGAAAAATTCAATCTGTACGACTTCATCAAGAAAAAGAAGGATGAAGGCAAAATTAAACACATTGGTTTTTCATTCCATGACAGCAATGATATATTGGAAAAATTTGTGTCTGCGCACAAGTGGGATTTCGTGCAGCTTCAGATAAACTATTGGGACTGGACTGAATATGATGCAAAAGGAGCTTATGATATACTTGAAAAACATAACATCCCATGCTTTGTAATGGAACCTGTAAGAGGAGGATTCCTTGCATCCTTTGCTCCTTCAGCCATGAAACACATTAAGTCTTACAGCCCTGAAAAATCAGCGGCTTCCTGGGCATTGAGATGGGTTTCTTCACTTCCTAATGTGGCTATAACACTAAGTGGAATGTCAGACATGGAACAGCTTAATGACAACATCCATACATTTACTGATTTAAAACCATTAGATGATGAAGAATATAAGGTCATTGATAATGTAGTTGAAGAACTGAGAAAAATAAAACCTGTTCCCTGTACAGGCTGCCGTTACTGTATGGACTGCCAATTTGGCGTTGACA
>NZ_JAJUJR010000264.1 GCF_029265225.1 Sedimentibacter sp. | reverse complement strand
GAATTTGTGAAAATTTCCATTCCATCCCTTGGCTTTTCAGAACATGAGGCAATTATTTCGCCTTTTGACGTTTCTACAGAACACATTCTGCAGGCACCGTAAATGCTCAGCTCAGAGTGATAGCAAAATGTCGGTAAATCTATGCCTGAATCTCTTATAACGCTTAAAATGTTTTTTTGATTTGTGTAGTCAACTTTTCTGCCATCTATAATCATAGTTCCGCTCATGACTAAACCTCCTTGATTGCTTTAAATGAGCATGCTTCAATACAAGCACCGCATTTTATGCAGACTTTTTTGTCTATTACAAAAGTTTCCTTGACCTTGCCGCTTATGGCATTAACAGGGCAGTTTCTTGCGCATTTTGAACATCCCTTGCAAAGTGATGCATCGATTTCTATTGCAGATAAACCCTTGCATTGTTTAGCAGGACATACTTTATCAACCACGTGAGCAAGATATTCGTCATGGAAATATTCCAACGTGCTTAGAACCGGATTTGCAGAAGTTTTTCCAAGACCGCACAAAGCTGTGTTTTTAACCGTATCTGCTATATCCTTTAACAGGTCAAGATCTTCAACCGTGCCGTTTCCTGCAACTATTTTTTCAAGTATTTCAAGCATTCTTTTTGTACCTTCCCTGCATGGAATGCATTTGCCGCAGGATTCTCTCTGGGTGAAGCTCATGAAAAACCTGGCAACTTCAACCATACATGTATCTTCGTTCATTACAACCATGCCGCCTGAACCTATCATGGCTCCAACCTTTTTAAGTGAATCAAAGCTTAAGGGAAGATCAAGATGCCTTTCATCAAAGGTCAGACATCCTCCTGAAGGACCTCCTATTTGAACAGCCTTGAATTTTTTGCCGTCAGGTATTCCTCCGCCTATGTCAAATATTACTTCTCTCAGTGTAGTTCCCATTGGAACTTCAATGAGACCCGTATTCACAACGTTGCCTGTAAGAGCAAAAGCTTTTGTTCCTGGGCTGTCTTTTGTTCCGTATTTTTTATATTCATCAGAACCCTTATTGATTATGAATGGAACGTTGGCAAATGTCTCAACATTGTTTAAAACAGTAGGGCATCCGAACAAACCCTGCTCAACAGTGCGGGGAGGTTTTACACGAGGCATTCCTCTGTCACCTTCGATGGATGCAGTCAGGGCGCTTCCTTCGCCGCAGACGAAAGCTCCTGCACCTTTGTTTATATGAAGGTCAAAATCAAATCCTGAGCCTAAAATGTTTTCTCCGAGTAATCCTGATTCTTCTGCCTGTGATATGGCCAGCTTCAGCCTTTCAACAGCCATTGGGTATTCAGCTCTCACATAAATGTAGCCTGTATGAGCACCAACAGCATAACCTGCTATTAACATCCCTTCAATTACCTTGTGTGGGTCTCCTTCCATTATGCTTCTGTCCATGAAAGCACCCGGGTCTCCTTCATCACCGTTGCACACAATGTATTTTACGGGATTTGTCTGTGACAGAACTTGTCCCCATTTTTTACCTGTTAGATATCCTCCGCCACCGCGTCCTCTGAGTCCTGAATCCTGTATAAGCTTGCACACATCTTTTGGATCCATGGAGCGAAGAACTCTTGACAATGCTTCATAACCGCCTCTGGCAATGCATTCCTGAATATTTTCAGCATCCATATGGCCGCAGTTTTCAAGAACAAGTCTTGTCTGTTTGTGATAGAAAGGAATTTCTTCCTGAGTTTTATAAACTTTTTTTCCATCCTGGTACATGAGTCTTTCAACAGGTTCACCATTCATGATTGTATGGTTGAAAATGTCCTCACAGTCTTCAAGCTTCACTCTCAGGTATAGATAGTTGTAAGGTTCGATTCTTACAAGCGGACCGGCTTCACAAAAACCGTGGCATCCGCTTTTCTTGACGCTTGTTCCTTCTTCTTCCTTTAAAAGGTCAACATTGGCCAATAAACCATTTTGTTCTATGAGTTTTGAAAGTTTATCATATATTGCCAGTGATCCGCTTGCAAGGCAGCCTGTACCGCAGCATACAAGTACTTTGATTTTTTGTTTATTCAAAGAATTTTCAAATTTCCTGGCATATGATGACAAATCATGATGTGTTCTGATTAACATTGCATTTCCTCCTTCTTTATGGCTCTGATTAATTCTACGGCTGATTCCGGCGTCATTTTGGGATGGACGTTGTCATTTATGGTAATGACAGGTGCAAGTCCGCATGCACCAAGGCAGGAAACGGTTTCAATGGTAAAAAGAAGGTCATCCGTAGTCTTCTTCTTTTCAGATAAGCCCAGTTCCTTGTTCATGGCGTTCAATATGGGCAGGGATTTTCTCACGTGGCAGGCTGTTCCGTCGCAAACTTTAATAATGTTTTTTCCTTTTGCTTCAAGTGAAAAATTTTCGTAAAAAGTAGCTACGCCATAAATTTTAGACTGGCTGATATCCATTTTCTCAGCTACATAAATTAAGATTTCCTCAGGCAAATAACGGTACTCCTTTTGAATTTCCTGAATAATTGTTATCAGTTCTTTTTTTTCACAGCTGTGTCGTCTTAAAATTTCATCAACTTTTACTTTAACTTCTGCAATCATTTAACGATCCTCTCCGGTAATTATTTTTAATCTTTGATAATAATATAACAAATTTAACATAAAGAAGACAAGTACCTTAAAAAATACATAAAAATGAAGTTAAAAGCCAGGGAGTTCCGGTATAAAGAAAAGCAAAAAACATATTTTCATCAATAAAGTAAATAAAATAAATTGACATACCTAGGTAATCTATGTAATAATAATACATAGGTAATCTAGGTATAGGGAGGAATTATGAAGATAGATAAAAGTTTAATAAGAGGAAACACAAAAATGCTGGTTTTATCAATTATTGAATCAGGCAATAAATACGGTTATGAAATCATCAAAGAATTGGAAACTAAATCCTACGGGACTTTTGTGGTTAAGGAAGGCACATTGTACCCCATACTGCACGGTCTTGAGAAGGATGAACTCATTAAGTCTGCTGTTTACATGATGGAGTCAAACAAGTCAAGAAAATATTACAAGATAACAAAAAAAGGCAGGGTGGCTCTATATAATATGAAAAAAGAGTGGAATGAGTTCTCAACAAAGGTAAACTTAATTATAGGGAAGGAATCAAACATATCAATATGATAATGTTCATATAAAAAAACAGCCATAGTCTTGGCTGTTTCATATGTAATTATATGAGAAACTGAATCATGGGCGGGTAAGCCGCCCTGTTTTGATATTAAGATATTCTTCCCAGGAAGATAATTTCTTCTGTTTCGGCGTTTGTAATCAACAATCCTAAGTCTTCCCAGTTTGAAGAGCCAAGGTAACCAAGCCTGTCGTCCCATGCGTCATCATATTCTTCTTTTGACACTCTCTCTGAGTCCACATAATATTCAACTTCGGAGTAAATCAGTTTAAATCCGTCCTGAGAAACATGATCTTCTTCATATTCATAGTCATAATCGTCTTCGTCGCTGTAATCATCATAATCATCATATTCATCATCAAAAGAATAATGATTGTAACTGTTGTATTCTTCCTCAACACCATCAGTGTACAGGTATCCGTAATTAATTAAATTATAAAGACATTCATACATTTTATCCATGTGGTCTTCATTGGCGTAAGCTTCAGCAAGCTGTGCGAAAAAATCCAGTATTTCCTGATCCTTGACTTCATATGTTACCTTGTCCTTGGTGTACAGATTTTCCTTGCAGTCTCCGCTTTCATTTGTTATGGTAATTTTCATGTTCAGTCCCCCTCGACATATCTATTTGTAAAATATATTATGAATTTTCAAATTTAGCATAAGTTTTTTAAATTTTGTTTTTAAAAGTTTTTCACTTTAATTATAAAGATGTATTAAATAAAAAAAATGTCGCTTTGCAGAGGCATTTATTTCGTACTTAATGTTCCAGCAATT
>NZ_JAJUJR010000256.1 GCF_029265225.1 Sedimentibacter sp. | reverse complement strand
GATGTTTGTTTGTGCGTAACTGATTCTTTCACAAGCAAAGCATTCGACAAGTTCAAGTTTGTCATGGAAAATAAAATAAACGTAGTTTCAAGCGCTGAAGAAATGGCATATCCTATGGCTCAGGAGCCGGAACTTTCAAAGAAGCTTGATGAAATTGCAAAGGCAAACGGAGTGTCCATCCTTGGCACAGGAATCAATCCTGGCCTTATTATGGACCTTCTGGTTGTAATTATGACAGGATGCTGTGAATCTGTTGATGAAATAACAGCAAGGAGAGTGAACAGTCTTTCTCCTTTTGGACCGACAGTTATGGAAGAACAAGGCATAGGCATCACATTGGAAGAATTCAACAATAAAGTTGAAACTAACACCATGTCAGGACATGTGGGATTCCCTGAATCAATTAACATGATTGCTGACGCCATAGGCTGGAAGGTTGATAAGGTAGAGCAGACCATGGAGCCAATACTTACCGATGTGGACAGAAAATCACCATATGGATTTGCAAAGGCAGGCAACGTAGCAGGAGTTGCAATGAAAGGATTCGGATATGTAGATGGAAAAATGAAAATAGAAATGGATCACCCACAGCAAATCGAACCAGAGCAGGTCGGAGTGAAGACAGGAGATTATGTTATAATAAAAGGAACGCCAAATATCAACATGGTAAACTCGCCGGAAGTGCCGGGAGGCATAGGAACAATAGCAATGTGCGTAAACATGATACCACAGGTTATAAATTCAAAGCCTGGACTTCAGACAATGATATCATTGCCTGTTCCAAGGGCAATTATGGGAGACATGAGAGAATTAATAGATCCTGAACGCAAAGTTGTAAAATAACAGATGAAAAAAAGAGGAGATTATCTCCTCTTTATATTTTTTGATTTTTTAATCCTTATTCTCTCAACACTTATGGGATCAGGATTTGTATAAAAGAGAAGGTTTCTTATGACAACTCTTTCTTTTTCTGCTTCTTCCCTGCTTCTTAAATCCTTCAGATTTTCAAAGTTGTAGAGTTTTGCACGCTGCAGAACTTCCTTCAGTTTTTTGTCGTTTATAATGTATTTTGCTGCCTTCATCCGGTCGTTTAACCTGGCGCTGTTGTTTAAGTATATTTCATTTCCTATCGCACAGGCAGCCATTGCAATGTACCTTGAGTCAAGCCTGTTTCTCATATATTCGCTCAAATCTGCGTCTTCTATGATTTCTTCAAGCATGTTGTGAACAACAACCTGATCCTGCCACATCTTTTCATTGTATTTGTGAAGTGAGGAGCTTTTATTTTTCATGTAGTGATAATACACTCCATGGTCAATGCACGCCCTGTCACAGTAAATCAAGGCCTGTACGTTGAAAAGCAAGTCCTCCATAATTGATATGCCCGGCGTAAATCTGAGGCCGAACTCATCAATAAAGTCTTTTTTGTACAGACATCTCCAGACACAGCCCATTACGTTGTAATACTTTGGAAATATGTCTTCAATTCCTACTATATTTGCAATAAGTTCATTGATTATATCAAGTTTTCCCAGCAAATCCTTGTTTATTTTCAATGTTTTTATGGTGCTTCCAAGTTTTGAATCCTTGGAGTAATTGCAAAAAGCAATGCTGCATTTGAATTTTTCAATTGTGTTGTACATGTTCTCATACATGTTTTTTTCTATCCAATCATCAGGATCCACAAAACCTATGTACTTGCCTGATGAATAATTAATACCTGTGTTTCGGGCAACAGAAACGCCTTCATTTTGCTTGTCAATTATAACTATCCGACTGTCTCTTTTCTGATAATATCTGCATATTTCAAGGCTGTGATCAGTGGAGCCATCGTTGACAACAATAATTTCAATTTCCTTTAAGCTTTGAGACAAAATACTTTCAAGGCATCTGCTTAAATATTTTTCCACATTGTAGACAGGAATTACTATGCTGATTAAACTCATTTTTATCACCCTATATATAGTTGTAATTAAATTATATCACCACAATGAAAATTTTCAACACGAGTTAGTAATTAATGTTTAAGTTTACAGTTTGACTCAATTGTGCAATAATATTACTGTGAGAATATAGATGCGGGGAGTAAAATGAAAAACAATAAAAATACCAGGGAACTCATATCCTATTTAATTGCAGGAATACTTACCACTGCAGTAAATTTTATGATGTATTACATTTTGATATATTTTGAAATTGAATACAAAATAGCAAATACTATAGCATTTGTAATATCTGTTATTTTTGCATTTTTTATTAATAAAAAATATGTTTTTTCAAGCAGTAAAAGCTTCGGCAATGAGTTTATGAAGTTTTTCGCAGGAAGAATTTTTACATATGCACTTGATATAGGAACAATGATGTTTTTTATTGAACTTTTGGGAGTCAGCAAATATTCATCAAAGATATGGGCAAATGTAGTTGTGATGGTATCTAATTACCTGCTGAGCAAGTTCTGGATATTCAGGCAATAAAAAAATCCTCTTGTGAGGATTTTTATTTTTATTGTCTTACTTCTTCAATTGATTTTACAATGCTGTGAGTTATTGGCTTCCACTCGATTTTTCTGAACAGTGCCACTATTGATATTGGTATATAGGTAAATATGAATATCGGGAATGAGAATATATATTTTATTTTCTTAGCAGGAGTTGAATTTATTTGTCTCCACTCTGTTATTGTTGTAATCAGTCCAAGTGCAAACAACACAAGATATGAGTTTACTCCTGACATAATTATTGCTCCCGATGTTTCACTTATGATTTCAGGATATGTTTCTATGTTAATTAAACCAACTGTTAGGAACACAAGGTTTATAAACACACTGGCCAATGAAAGGAGTAAAGCTGGCATTATTGTCATAAGCATGTCGTAGCAGCTGAAGCTTTTTTTCGTGAATATGCTCTTAAACAATGTCTTGCCGTATTTTGCAAATACCTGATAAAAACCTTTCGCCCAGCGAAGTCTCTGATTCCATGACTGTTCGAAAATATAAGGCTGCTCATCATATAACACGGCAGTTCCGCAGTAACCTATTTTTTCTCCTTCAATTGCATTGTCAATTGAAAATTCTATGTCTTCTGTCAGCAGGTGATGTTTCCAGCCGTTGTTTTTTCTGATAATGTCATCACTTACCATGAAACCTGTTCCGGAAATTGCACAGCCTGTGTTAAGCATCATTCTTGAGTTGTTCAGATACTTAGCTTCCCTTAAGAACCAGAGGGAATAGCCTGCTGATATCCAGTTTGTATCGTAGTTTTTGGAATTTCTGTAGCATGTTACTATTTTATATCCGTTGTCAAATACCTTGTTCATTTCAGCTACATAGTTTTCATCAAGCAGATTGTCTGCGTCGAAAACAAAATAACCGTTGTAATGTTCATCGCTTGAAATTATGCTCTTGAATGCATAATCAAGTGCGTATCCCTTGCCAACATTTTGTCTGTTGAATCTCTCGAAAACATATGCACCTGCATCTCTTGCCACGTCAGCTGTATCGTCGGTGCAGTTGTCTGCAACCACATAAATATCAATCAGTTCTGAAGGATATTTTTGCTTTTTTATGCTGTTTATCAATTGCCCTATTACGGCACTTTCATTTCTCGCTGCAATTACCACGGCATATTTGTTGTTTTTTTCAGCAGTCATTGTCTTGCTTTTTCTGAACAATGCAATAAACACGTAATAAGCCTGGTAAAAATAAAATCCGGTAAATAATAATAATATTATAAAGTTAAATATATTTATAAATGATAACAATTTCATACCTCCACATTTATGTTGTTTCTGCTTACGTCTTGAAGTATAACATTAATTGTATTATAATCAATTAAGTATTTCTTAATTTTGTTTTAAAATTTATGAAAACGATGGTAAATTTATAAAATATGTCTTACTATTATTGCTGCAAAGTGTTTTTTTATGCTTTGCAAAATTTCTAAATATTCCTTGTGTTTGTTGAAATTAGAAAATCGATTGACTAT
>NZ_JAJUJR010000052.1 GCF_029265225.1 Sedimentibacter sp. | reverse complement strand
TAAATTGATGGTAATTCAACCGCAATGAATTCCAAATTTGTGTGAGCGATAGCGAGCAAACAAATTTGTGAATGAAACTGCGAAATTTATGCGACCGTAGGGAGCTGATAAATTGGTGAACGAAACTGCGCTATGACCACGCCTAACCCTGTTGTTTGTGATTGAGACTGCCATAAGATACTGTCATCCTCCCCTTCGGTAAATCTGTACCTTTAGAAAGTTATGGAATAAGGTTATATTTATTTTATAAAATCATGAGAGGATATTACTATGAAAAACGTTCCTAAAATTGCAGCAATACATGACATGTCAGGTGTTGGAAGATGTTCCATGACTGTGCTTATGCCTGTTCTGTCTGCTCTTGGATGCCAGGTATGCCCGCTTCCCACTGCTCTTTTAAGCAATCATTCTGAATATAAAAATTTTTATTTTTTTGACTTTACGGAACATATGGAAGAATACTATTCAAACTGGGAAAAAAATAACGAAGAATTTGACTGTGTGTACAGCGGCTTCATTGGTTCTGAAAAACAAATCAACATAATGCTTGATATAATAAATAAAATAAAATCAAAAAAAGATGTGCTTGTTGTCGTTGATCCTGTCATGGGAGACCACGGCCTTACATACAAGACCTATACTGAAAAAATGGTGGATAAAATGAGCCAGCTTGTTCATAAGGCAGACATAATAACTCCAAACATGACTGAAGCAAGCATTTTGCTTGGAGAAAAATATACGGACGAAAGAATTGAAACAGCACTTCTAAAAGACTATTTGAAGAGACTGTGCAGCCTTGGGCCGGACATATGCGTCATAACAGGAATTGCAACCATGGACGGCGAAAATATAAATGCATGCTACGACAAAAGAAACGATGAATACTGGAAAATACCGTTTAAGTTTGTTGACAAGAGATATCCCGGCACAGGAGATTTGTTCACATCGCTTTTGGTTGGATATTTGCTGAATGATAAAAAACTTCCTGAAGCAATCGAAGAAGCATCAAGATTTGTTTCCCTGGCCGTCAAGGAAACTTACCAGGCTGGAACACCCAGCCGCGAAGGTGTATTGTTTGAAAAAATAATGAAAGAATTGTACAACGAAATTGAAGCTTATAAATATACAAAATTATAAGAGATAATCCTGGGTTAAGCAGCTGTTTATACAGCTGCTTAATTTTTATATTTTTGGAATATTTTTTTAAATACTGTAAATAATAATCATAATTTACATGGATTTTACTTTTCTAAATGCCTCTGAATGGCATGGAATGAGCAAGACCCTGGACAAAATGTCGAAAAAATATAAAAAAAGCTTGCAAAAAAACAGGAAGTGTTGTAAAATATCATTTGTTCAAAAAATGTGGGATTTTGAAAAGGGATTGCCAATAATGCGTAAATTTATCTTTATGCAAAAAGTAAATTTTCCGATGAAAATTTATACCTTTAATTGACAACGCCAAGTCAATTACTGAGAAACTATTAAAGGTTGGTGGTAATATGAAAAAGAACAAAATGTACCCGTTTATAATATTAACAGTATTGATAATGAGCTTTGTTTTAACTTATTATAATCGAGGCACTGAGAAGAACACTGCATTTGCAGATACAGAAGGAATTGTAGCTAAGGATGCAGAAACTCCATTTAAAGAACTTAAGTACGATATTGACAGAAGCAACGTAGAACATGAGACAAAAATAGTATATAACGATGAAAAGTATGTTGACTACGAAAAAGTAGTCCAAGAAGGATCAGACGGAATGAAAAAATCCGTCTACCAAGAATCATATGTGGACGGAAAACTCATTTCCAAATCATTGGAAGAGGAAATCGTCTATATAGAACCTGTAGAAGAAATAGTAGAAGTGGGAACAAAGGAATATGTGGTAGCTACATCAAGAGGCGGATTCCGTTTTGAACAGGAACTTGATATGGTTGCTACGGCCTATGACTTATCTTATGAAAGCACCGGCAAATATCCCGACGATCCCGAATATGGTATAACAGCATCTGGCACAAAAGCTCAGCCAGGTACAGTTGCAGTAGACCCGAGTGTAATACCTCTTGGAACGAAGCTTTACATAGCTTCCACAGATGGCAGTCCTGACTATGGTTTAGCAACGGCTCTTGATACAGGTGGAGCGATCAATGGTTACAGAATAGACTTGTTTATGGAAGACGGAACAGACGCACATAATTTTGGAATAAGGCAAGTAAAAGTCTACATATTGGAGTAACCAGAAAGGAAAAATTGCTTGAAAGAGCAATTTTTTCTTTTTTTGAATATAAATATAGGCAAAATTATAAAAATGGTGTATATTGTTATTAGTATAACTTAAGACGAGGAGAAAGATTTATGAAACAACCAATATTCATAGGAATATGTGGAGGCAGCGGTTCAGGAAAAACTACAATAGTGAATAAAATATATTCTGAAGTTCCGGAAAAAAGCATAGCAATATTGGAACATGACTCATACTATAAGGACCAAAGCTCATTAACATACGAGGAAAGATGCAAGACTAATTATGACCATCCCTTTGCATTTGACACAGACTTGTTTGTGGAACACATCAAGGAACTTAAAGAAGGAAATTCAATAAACAAGCCCATATATGACTACGGAATTCACAACAGGAAGACTGAGACAGTTGCAGTCGAGCCCAGAGAAATAATAATTGTGGAAGGTCTTCTTGTATTTTACGAGGAAAGAATAAGAGACCTGCTGGATATAAAAATTTATGTTGATACAGATGCAGATATACGAATATTAAGGAGAATCATCAGGGACATCAATGAAAGAGCAAGAAGCCTTGATTCTGTAATAAACCAGTACATGAACACGGTACGTCCTGCTCATGAGCAGTTTATTGAACCAAGCAAGAAATATGCGGATATAATTGTTACAGAAGGAGGCAACAACCTGGTTGCCATAGACCTGATGGTTACAAAAATAAAATCCCTTTTGAACATTGAACAATTAAAGGAGCAGCAGCTTGATTAAGGAAATAATAGTGGTTGAAGGCAAGTCAGACATTTCAGCGGTAAAAAAGGCTGTAGATGCGCAGGTAATAGCAACCAGCGGACTTGGCATAAACGACCAGATAATAAAAACAATAAAAAAGGCATCCAAGAACAAGGGCATAATAATACTTACCGACCCTGATTACCCGGGCAAGAAAATAAGAAACATTCTTTCTTCCGAAATAGAAAACTGCAAGCATGCTTTCATTCCGAGAAATCTGGCAAACAAGGACGGAGACATAGGAGTTGAAAATGCAAGTCCGGAAGCCATAAGGGAAGCACTTGAAAATGCCAGGGCTGAAATATCAGATAACATTCAGGAATTTTCCAACAGCGACATGGTGTATTATGAACTCCTTGGGAATGAAGATGCTTCCAAAAGGAGAGGTCTTCTTGGAGATGAGCTTGGAATAGGCTACTGCAGTGCCAAGCAATTTTTAAAAAGGCTTAACACTTTTGGAATAACAAGAGAAGAATTGGAAGAAGCTATAATTAAAATCGAAAATTCTAAGTTTGATAAGGAAACGGATAAATAATGGATGATAAAAAACTATATTCACCGAAGGTGATGAAGTACATACTCGACAAGTACGGATTCAAATTCAGCAAGAGTCTGGGGCAGAATTTTCTCATAGACGGCAACATCATCAACAAAATTGCTGAGACTGCAGAACTTGATGAAAATTCAGGGGTAATAGAAATAGGGCCTGGATTTGGAACATTGACACAGGTTTTATGCAGCAAGGCCAAAAAAGTTGTTGCCATAGAAGTAGACAAAAGTCTCGAGAATGTCCACAAGGAAACACTGGATTATGACAACATAAAAATCATATACGAAGATTTCATGAAAGTTGATGTTGTAAAGCTCATTGATGAAGAATTTCAGGGAATGGACGTCAAGATAGTGGCAAATCTTCCATACTACATAACAACACCAATCATAATGAAAATACTTGAAGAAAGATACAAAATATCAAAAATAGTTGTAATGGTTCAGAAGGAAGTAGCCGAGAGGCTTAATTCAACAGCAGGGAGCAAGGAGTACGGAGCAATCACACTTGCCGTAAATTACAGGGCAGACACAAGAATAGCCATGATTGTTCCAAATACCGTATTCATGCCAAGACCAAAAGTTGATTCAGCAGTAATTTCCTTTGACATTCTTGATAAACCAAGAATACAGGTTCTCGATGAAAACATGCTTTTTGCAGTAATAAAGGCATCATTCGGACAAAGAAGGAAGACACTTCTTAACGGCCTCAGCAACAATTTGAAATTGCCCAAGGAACACGTAAAAACAGTTTTAGAAAGAGCAGGAATTGACCCGGGAGTGAGAGGGGAAACATTAACCCTTGAGCAGTTCGGAACAATTTCTGATGAAATTATAAAACTAAGCAATTAAATATTGGAGGTATTTATGATTATTTACACAAAGACGGGGGATAAAGGTCAGACTTCACTTTATGACGGAACCAGAATCGACAAGGATTCGATGAGGGTTGAATCTTACGGAACAATTGATGAGCTCAATTCATCCATAGGATTTGCTTCAAAATTTGTTGAGGATGAAGTCATAAAAGACCAGCTTCTTAAAATTCAGATAAGGCTGTTTTTTGCAGCCGGAGAACTTGCAACTGTTGAAGAAGGAGTATACAAGTACAAAATCAGAGAAGAAGACATAAAAGCTCTTGAAGGAATAATTGATGAATATCTGCCGAAAATTTCCGGCGCAGACAAATTTATAGTGCCAGGTTCCTCAAAGGCAGCAGCTGCACTTCATGTTTCAAGGACTGTGTGCAGAAGAGCCGAAAGAAGAATACTGACACTTAAAAGACACGAAACCGTGAGTGATGTGCTGCTCAAGTTCATAAACAGACTTTCGGATGTTCTTTACACATATGCCAGATTCCTGGAAAGTGAACTTATCATAATGGATTTTGATAAATATTACAATGAAGGACTTTAGTGTTCATGTAGGGGAGGACCTCGTGTCCTCTCGCATGTTAGAGCACAAGACAATAATAGGAGAAAGACAAAAGTCTTTCTTTTTTGTTTATAAAATATTAAGATTTATAATCTTTACAAAAGAATTTTTTGTGATATTATATATCAGTGAGTTATATGTAATAGTTTTGGAGGATTAAAAATTGAAGCATTTTTTTAAAGTGTTCTTCATATCGCTGTTTTGTTTTTCGTTAATCATAGCAGGCGGATTTGTTATGCTCAACGGACTGCACGGCAGCGGAAATGCAGATGCCACTGATATTTTCAATATGATAGGCAACACCAAGGACGAAAGAGTCAATATTATGCTTTTAGGTCTTGAACATGAACGTTCAGATACAATAATGGTAGCAAGTTACAACACAAAGACAAAGACTGCAGATGTTATATCAATACCAAGAGACACATATGTGGACAGAGATGGTTTTGTTAACAGCGCAAACAACAAAATAAATTCCGTTTATACAGTAAAAGGCATCGAAGGCTTGGAAGAAATGATTCAAAGCATAACTGGAATTGAAATAGACAAATATGTTACTATAGATTATGACGGCGTCAGGGCAGCAGTAGATGCTGTTGGCGGGGTTGAAGTAGATGTTCCTTTCCACATGAGATATACGGACCCATATTCTGATCCGCCCCTTGACATAAACATACCGGCAGGCAAGCAGATTATAAGCGGCGATAATGCAATGGAATTTTTAAGGTTCAGAAAGACTAACTATTCAGGTTATTCTGGATATGCCGAAGGAGATTTAGGCAGAATAGAGGCACAGCAGGGATTCGTTAAATCTGCAATAAAAAAAGCCCTGACTTTCAGGCTGCCTAAGGTTGTTGCTGAAGTATTCCCGTACGTGGATACGGATTTTTCCCTTTCTGAAGCAACATCAATGGCTGCAAGCTGTGTTGGAGTTTCAACTGAAGACATCAATTTTCACGTGCTTCCGGGAACAACACAGACTATTAACGGACTTTCATTTTTTGTAATGAACCAGGCAGAAACAAAGGATCTTGTTTACACAATCCTTGAAATAGAGCATTAATCAAAAAAACGCCAGAAAGGCGTTTTTTTTGTTAGTATGCAACAATTTAAAATATGTCATTGTCAGATGGCGTAGCATTGTTTTGTACCAGCATATTTTCTCCCATGCGCACCATTTCCCTGACACTTAATCCGTTCACTATAGCAGGATACATAGCTGTTGCATTCATATTTAACGTCGGTATTCCAAGTTCATTGGAAATTTCCATTTTCAAGTTATTAATAGCCTGCTGTGCTTCCGGGACAATTAATTTATTTCTGCTCATACTATACAGCTCCTTTCATTTGAGCTATATTATAGTATTATCTTATGAATTTAAAATAAACTGATAAAATTTTCATTAAATATTAAATAATTATTGTTATGTAAAAAATGAGCAGATATACTGCTCATTATTATTTGTTATCTTGGAACAGTTGTGGGAGTTTCAAGATCGTTCCACAACCAATTATCATGTTTGCAGCAATGGTGCCTTCTTCCGCCGGTTCCCATTACATTTTCACATCTTCTGCCGCCAGTACCGAGAACTTCATCACATCTTCTTTCAAATGCTCCTAAAACTTCTTCGCATCTGTCTTCGCCTGTTCCTAAAACTCTGTTGCATCTGCATCTTCCGCCCGTTCCAAGAACGCCCTGGCAGCGTCCTGTTCCGTCTATGCACCCTGGTCCTCGAAGAGCAATACGCTGAATTCCGAAGTCTCCTGCTACATTGTTGTCATTTCTTCTTCTGCACCTGTGTGATCTATTGCGACACATCATAACACCTTATTCATTTAAATTTGAGCCAAGCTCATTAATATCATATTCGCCGTGTCCCAAAGTGTTACGTGTTTAATAAATAATTTTTACGTTGTATTCTTCCATCCAAAGGTTAAGCTGTATGAAATATGCTATTAGCTGCGGACCGGTCATCAATTGTCCGTACCACGGCTTTGTGAATGACTTTCCGCCTGTCTGGACTATTTCAGTGACTTTTTGTTTATCAATGAGCTGATAGATTGGAGCATTTTTGTTGGATAAAATTTCTGTCATCCAATTTTTGACTGTATTTGTATAGTCAATGTGGTGAGTCTTGGGGTAAGGACTTTTCTTCCTGTCAATAATGTCATCAGGAAGTATTCCTCGCAGGGATTCCCTTAAAAGACCTTTTTCTCTGCCATTGTAAAATTTAATGCTGTTTGGAATGTTGAAGGCATACTGAACTATTCTGTAGTCAGCAAAAGGAACCCTCACTTCAAGACTGTTTTCCATGCTCATGCGGTCCTTTCTGTTGAGTAGCGTCATCATGAACCACTTTATGTTCAGATAAAACAGTTCCCTCATCCTTGATTCTTCTTTTGATTCACCGTAAAGTTTAGGAACCTTGTTAATGGTGTCAGTGTACATTTGATGAACGTATTCTTCAAGCGGCAGGTTAATGAATTCTTTGCTCAGTATTTCCCTTCGTTCCTTTGTTGATTTTGACCAGGGGAATGTGTCTGCATTAATGTCTTCTGGCCTTGTGAACCATGGGTAGCCTCCGAAAATTTCATCTGCACATTCACCGGAAAGAGCCACTGTTTCATTTTTTCTTATTTCCCTGCAGAACAACAAAAGGGAAGAATCTATGTCAGCCATTCCGGGGAGGTCATTTGCTCTGACTGCATCATCCAGAGCTCTTACAAGATCTGAATTTTCAAGTATAACAGTATTGTGTTTGCTGCCGATGTACTCTGCCATCCTTTCAGCAAAAATCTGGTCGGAGGTAGGCTGAAACAAGTTTGCCTGAAAATATTTGTCATTGTCCCTGTAGTCTATGGAATAGGTTGGGAGAATGCCTCTGCCTGTTCTTTTATAATAGTCTGCTGCAATGGCAGAAATAGCGCTGGAGTCCAAGCCCCCTGACAAGAACGTGCATACAGGAACGTCAGAAACAAGCTGTCTTTCCACTGCATCAACAAGTAGTCTTCTTGTTGTGTCTTTTGTTGCTTCAAAGTCTTCCTCATTTGATTTAGCTTCAAGTTTCCAATATTCCTTAAGACTGATTTTTCCGTCCTTGTATGTCATGCAATGTGCCGGAGGAATTTCCCTTATGTCTTTGAAAACCCCGTTTCCCAACGAGCGAGCAGGACCAAGGCCGAGTATTTCCATTATTCCTTCTTTATTTATTACGGGTTCAACAATGGGATGGGCGAGAAGTGCCTTGATTTGTGAAGCAAACAAAAGGTTGTTGTTTTTTATGGAGTAAAACAAAGGCTTCACTCCAAGGGGATCTCTTGCAAGAAACAATGATTTGTTATTCTGGTCCCAGACACCGAATGCATAAATTCCGTTGATGTGTTTTAATGCTTCTTCGCCCCATTCCATATAAGCAACAAGCAATACTTCTGTGTCTGAATAGGATTCGAATTTGTAACCAAGTTTTTTCAACTCATCACGCACCTCATCCGTGTTGTACAGCTCGCCGTTGTAGACAAGCACATATTTGTGCTCGCCCTTGTATCTTATCATGGGCTGAGCTCCGCCTTCCGCATCCACTATTATGAGTCTTCTGTGGCCTAAAATTGCATTGTCTTCCGTGTAGAAACCTGAGTTGTCAGGACCTCTTTTTTCAAGCTTATCCGTCATTTTCTCAACTGATTTTATGTTGTCGCTTATATTTTCCCTGAAGTTAATCCATCCTGCTATTCCGCACATATAATGCCTCCTTTTTTTACCTAAAACATTATTATGTTGTATGAAATCTATTGTTCCATATTTTGAAATTTTAATTAAAAAAAGCAAGGATATTATCCTTGCTTCAGGTTGATGATATATTAGTTTCAATTTATATATTGGTAACATTCAGTAAAATTGAAATCAAAGTTTGTAGGGGAGAGTCTTGTGCTCTCCCGAAGAGAACAATTTCATGTATTAATAACCACGGGCGGACACGAGGTCCGCCCCTACGAATTGATAAATTAAGTATTTAAATGTGCAGCATAATCCTTGTAGGATTCCTTGAATTTTTCGCTTATGCTTTTTTTCCTGCATGATTCGCAAATGTGTTCGGAATTTTCTTCGCCAAGCTTTTTATTTATAAAATTCAATGCTTCCTTTGTAGTGTAATTTTTACCGCATCTTTCGCATTTCACGAGATTAAATTCCTTGTTCCAAATGGTTCTGGTGCCGTTTTTATCCGTAAGGCTAATGGCTTTTGTAGGGCATACTTCTGCACATGCTCCGCAGCCTATGCAGTCCTTGGAAGAATCATCGTAAGGAGTGGAAACTTTTTTTGTTGTTCCTCTGTTAACCAGAGAAATTGCAGATGTTCCCATCTTTTCGCAGGCCTTGACGCACAATCCGCAGAGGATACAGTCTTCATTGCTTGATTTATCCTCATATCTTTCAGGGGGGAGGACATCATATTCTTCAGCCAGCTTTTTAATATACTGGTTGTTTGGAGTTTTAAGCAAAAGAAGCAAGATTATGTCCTTTCGCATTTTTTTTATTTTATCGGAATTTGTTATAACCTCGAGTTTATCTTTAATGGGGAATACGCATGATGAAACAACCTTTGAGCGTCTTCCTTCATTTACTTCAACCATGCACAGTCTGCAGCGTCCCTGTCCTTCAAATCCTGTCTTATGGCAAAGGTTGGGGATATCAACATTGTTTCTTTTGGCAAGCTCCATAAGAGTTTCTCCCGGAATTCCTTCGTAAAAGTTACCATCTATTTTAATTTTCAACTAAAGCACCTCCAATCACAACAGCTCCTGACGGACATACGGAGAAGCATGTGCCGCATTTTATGCATGCGTCATGACTAATTTCGTGAGGAGATTTAAGCGTTCCTGAGATTGCACCTGTGGGGCATTTCTTAGCACAAAGTCCGCATCCTATGCAAACATCCTTGTCAATGGAGTAAGAAGTCAGGGTTTTGCATACTCCTGCGCTGCATTTTTTATTGACAATGTGATCCACATATTCATCCCTGAAATATTTCAATGTTGTCATGACGGGATTTGGTGCAGTCTTTCCAAGGCCGCAAAGAGATGCTTCCTTGATTGTGCCGCTTAAGCTTTCAAGGAGGTCCAAATCTTCCATTTTTCCGTTGCCGCTTGTTATGTTATTTAAAATTTTGACCATTGTGCTGATGCCTTCTCTGCATGTGGTGCATTTACCGCAGGATTCTTCAGCAAGAAATTCCATGTAGTACCTTGCAAGTTCAACCATGCATGTGGTATCATCCATTACTATGACGCCGCCTGAGCCCATCATGGAGCCAATATTGTTAAGCGAGTCAAAATCCATGGAAACATCAAGGTGTTCCTTTGGTATGCATCCTCCGGACGGTCCTCCGGTCTGTACAGCCTTAAACGTCCTGTCCTTAATTATTCCGCCGCCAATATCAAAAACAAGTTCTCTTAATGTTGTTCCCATTGGAATTTCCACTAGGCCGGTGTTTTTTACCTTTCCTACAAGAGAGAAGACCTTTGTGCCGGAATTTTTTTCTGTTCCTATGTTTTTGAACCAGT